>JBCDBC010000029.1:0-13839 GCA_039184535.1 Bacteroidota bacterium
TTCCATCATTATCATCATCCCCATCACAACTATCAGCTACTCCATCTCCATCATTGTCTGTATATCCCGAAGCCGCTGCATCACAGCAAACTATAACACTTGCATCCTGGCTTTGCCCAACTGCTTGTCCTACTCCTCCAGCAATAATCGGTATACCATTAGCATCTACCCCCCCAGCGAGGGAGTTTCTCTGCAAGTCTGCTAATATAAAATCTGCTTCACCCTCGATTGCGTCTGGACATCCGTCTCCATCTGAATCCAGGTCTAAATGATTAGCTATTCCGTCTCCATTCGCGTCACTACATATACTGCGATATAAGACCCCCTCAAAAAGGGTAGGACCAGTAACTATTTGAGAAATAGCTAAATTATTTCCTCCTTTTTCATATAGGGTAACTTGGTTAAAGGTATTTCCATTAATCAGGACCAGAGGGAATAACGGACCGTCTAGTACTTTACTCCCAAACATGGATACACTTCCACGTTCATCTATAATAATCCTCACACTTGGCGTTTCAGGATTTGCAGGTCCAAGGCCCCAGATATTGGGGATTCCCCCTACTCCGTACCTACTTCCATCAGCGAACCCGATAGTTGGCTCAGCCCCCCAGAATTGAAGTTCTGAAGCCGTTAAACTCCTCCCATTTACCAAAAGGGAAAAACTATTATCCAGGTCAAGAACATCCAATACTAACTCACATATTCCTTCATCACCCAGATCCAGATTCCATGTATTCCCTCCCTGAATAGAAATGGCTGACGTTTGTATACTCCATTCATTCCTGTCAGTAATTCCATCATTATCATCATCTAAATCGCATCTGTCAGCGATTCCATCTCTGTCCGTATCCGGGTAGCCTGAAGCTACGGGATCGCAACAAATGATAGTATTAGCATCCTGACTTACGCCTATTCCTTGTCCGGTAGCTCCTGCTGCTACAGGCACGCCATTCAGGTCTATTCCGCCTGTGAGGGTATCATTCTCCGTATCAGCCAACATAAAATTAGCTCCTCCTTCAATGACATCGGGACATCCATCCGCATCTGAGTCCAGGTCCAGATAATTAGCTAAGCCATCTCCGTCTGTATCCAAAGAGGTACACCCCAGTCTAATCTCATCTAACCCAAAATATTCTCCATCTGTACAGCTTTGTCCTCCTCCTACAATTGTCTCCATCTTAATCTCTATCCGATCAAGATCCCCCAAAACAGTCATTAGATCAGCAAGCGTACCACTCCACACATCATCTGTTAACTCAATACTGACCAGTTGCCAGCCGGTATTAATTAATCCCATGACATCATAAACAGCAGAAACCGTTAATCCTCCCCCAATTAAGTTTACATCTATGGTTGGATTAACATTTCCAGCTCCATTTCCACCATAGATCCCATCTATCCAATAAAAGCTTAGCTGCCCATTAAGAGAGGTACTGGCATCTATATTTAAGTCATCTGGGCTTTCAAACCAGGTGGTTCCTCCTGCTAAATCTTCATTAAAAATAAAGTTGCCACCTGGACTGGGAGGGATATTGGTGGTAGGACATCCCCTTAATGTAGTGATAGAACTTGAGTGAAGGGGGCTGGTTAATCCGGCTCCTGTGTTATTAAAATCATCATTCCAGGAGGCATTGTTCGACTCGAAACCATATAATAGCCTGCTCAAACAAAAGCCTTCATCAATGTTGCTAATCCCATCATTATCACTATCCTGATCACATAAGTCTGCTATTCCATCTCCATCCCTGTCTGGAAAGCCAGAAACCAACGGATCACAACAAATGATCACAGTAGCATCCTGACTTACGCCAAAGCCCTGACCAGCAGGTCCTGTGGCAACCGGTATTCCGTTAGCATCTACTCCGCCTAAGAGTCTGTCATTCTCCAGTCCAGCAACACTGAAGCTAGCGTCTCCCTCTATGGCATCTGGACAGCCATCACCATCAGAATCCAGGTCTATCTTGTTTGCTATACCATCTCCGTCTGTATCCTGACAATCTACTACTGTCAGCCTAACGGCATCTAGGGTCATATATGGTTGATCTACATTAGGATCTGGAGAAAACCCTAAGGGAATTAGGGTGATATGAGTTAATTCAGGAATATTAACGGTAGTGCTTAGCACATCTTCCTGCCAACCCCCATTGATCATCCTAGCTGTAGTTTGTCCTAGAAGCTGTTCGAGGCTACAAGCTGCTCCCCCTCCATAAATCTGAAAGTATCCTTGCCCGGTTGGCCCCCAGCCTATAGTACCCGCCTGGTTAGCAGTAGCCAGACTGATTTCTATGGTTTGGCCCTCTACTAAGGTAGTCCCTAAGTCTAACGAAGCTGTTTCGGCGGCTTGGGTAGCATTGTTGAGTTGAGGGTGTAAGCCCAAGCCTGCCGTTCCCTCAAACATACTGTTGACATTAAAGGCTGGGATGATATCAGGATTACCACCACAAAAGGTGGCTTGGGGTTCTCCAGCTTCAAAGCCCGTAGAAAAAACTGGCGTATCAGCGGAACATTCATTTACATCAAGGACTCCATCATTATCATCATCCTGATCACATAAATCAGATATCCCATCATCATCCGTATCTGGAAAACCAGAAACAGCAGGATCACAACAGACTATGGTGCTGGCATCCTTACTGGCTCCTACTCCTTGACCAGATGTACCAACTACAAGAGGAACACCTGTGGCATCTACTCCTCCAGTCAATGCACGATTTTGTAGGTCATTCAAACTAAAGTTAGCGTTTCCTTCTATCGCATCCGGACATCCGTCTCCATCAGAATCCAGATCATAGCAGTCCAGTGTATTATCTCTATCTGTATCTATCAGCACTTTTCCTCTTATCCCGAAGGTAGCATTCCAGGCAGGGCCTGCTAACACTTGGAAGGTGATCCTTCTAATCCCTTTTGAGTAAAGGTTTACCGGTTCCAGGTTTGGGAAAGTTAAAACTGCATACCCCTGATTACTTCCAGAATTATCTACAGGATCCCACATATATTCTATTCCATTTTCAACTATACCTTCAGCTTGCTCATTGGTTGAAGGGTTAGGAGTAAATCCAGCAAAACCGGGATTTATGAGAATCGGAAGATTATTTAAAACGGTCCCATCTTCCAGCGTAATGGAAAAGTTACCTATACGCGTGATGGCTGCCCCCATTCGTCCTATGCTCCCAAAGAACATAGACAGTTCAGATATAGGTCTGTCTACATCTATGACGTAGGTATCATTGATATTTTCAGGAAAGTTTATGCCTGGCAGAATATTAGAAGCAGAAATAGCTGTTGTTCCCGAGGCAGTAGATATGGACAGTTTAGCGGTGTCAGTATTGGTAATCAACCGTCCTACATAAGGTAATGAAAGGCTAGCTCCCGTAGAGTCCACTACCCATATACTTTCTTGTCCACATTCAATGAGATCTGTGATTCCATCATTATCATCATCCAGATCTATGTCATCTGATATTCCATCAAGGTCATTCCCAAAGAGCTGAAGTGTTGACTGAGGAGAAAAGTAAGAAGTCTCCTCGATTGGAGCTCTTGTTTCTAATGAGGTAAGTGAAGAAGGAGCCTCCTCCGTAACATGCTTATCTTCATTTTCAGAATAAGGGATAAAGGCTAATGAAATCAGGACTACCGGACTCAATAGGGAGGTTATTACCCTTTTTAATATAGCGTTTCGATGTAAGTATCTACTTTTAGACTTCCGATCCATTCCGTATTTAAGATTGTTAGGCGCACTGATAAATGACGGAGGATCTGCTATCGAAAAGTCCTTAAGTAAAGGATACTATTCACCCAGAGCACATTGTGCTCATTTAATCCTCCTTAATGCTTCTGATGACAATTCAATACATAGGCTTGCATTACCTACCTTCGAAATTTGGCATTTAAATTGAACAAACTTTCAATCTATTATTGAATGGTAGCCAAATAATGGGCGAATAGTCCCAAAAGGCGTTTGAACAAGCAGAAAAAAAATATGGAATAGATGAATAATTGGTAGGCTAAGTAGTTTTTGAAAATTCAGGAGCTGCATTATTTAGGCTAAACATGATATCTCAACTCAAATTTTTTTATTATTGTCCTAATCATATATGAATGGGAGACTGAATAACGTTCATTCTTCAAATGCCTCGCTTTTATGATAGGGAAGAAATTATTTGTTAGCATTATTTGTTTTTTGTGTCTGTTTACACATACCCTATCCCAACCTGTCTACAGACATCTCGAAGTATATCCTTCTAAGGGACAAGGGGCCATGGCACTCCTAAGATCATTTGGGGTAAACACTAAGTGTAACCTGGATTATTTCTTTCAGATAAATGAGCTAAATAAAAGGAAAGGGCTTTCTCTTTCTCGCTCCTATAAAATGCCAGTACTGGTCTATGTCTACAATAATCAAAGCATAAGAACCACTCTAGGGATCTCAGACAGACCCTTAGCCGAAAGAATTCAAGCTTTTAATGAGAAGATGCTTAGAGAAGGGGTTAAGGAAGCAGACTACAGGGCCAATAGGATCCTATGGGTTCCCTACCACTTCCTCAACTGTCCTGAACAAGAGGCAGACTTTCAAGCAGCAGTCAATACCACTGGTGGAGAATGGGCTGCCCAATCTACCTCTGGGAAACAACCTCTACGTGGCATATATGACATTTTTGGGCCAAACTATGCTCGAGTTCCCAGGCTCAGTAATACCTTACAAGGGTGTGTGTTTTACATTGTCAGCGGACATGGAGGCCCTGACCCAGGCGCTGTAGGGAGGTACGGGAGAAATAGCCTATGCGAGGATGAGTATGCCTATGATATCGCCCTCAGATTAGCTAGAAACCTACTCTCTTTTGGTGCTACCGCCTACCTCATTATCCGGGATCTGGATGATGGGATCAGGAGTGGGGAAATTTTAGAATGCGATAAAGACGAGGTTTGCTGGGGAGGGGATGAACTTCCTGTAAATCAGAAAGAGCGTCTGTTTCAGCGTTCGACTGCCATAAACGAACTATATGAGAAAAATAAAAAACAGGGTGTGAAATTTCAGCGGTGTATCAGCATACATGTAGATTCAAATAGTAAGCGGAAAAGTACTGATATGTTCTTTTATCACCAGCAGGGTAATGCCTTCAGCCTAAGACTAGCACAAGTAATGCAAAGAACCATCAAAGCTAAATACGAAAAGTACAGAAAAGGCCGTGGATATTCAGGTACTGTTAATAGTCGTGATCTTCATATGCTTAGGGAAGTAATTCCTACCACCCTCTTTATAGAATTGGGTAATATCAGAAACAGGAATGACCAGGCCAGACTGGTCATAGAAGGTAACAGAGTCCTCATTTCAAACTGGCTGGCCGATGGCCTGCTAGCAGAAAAACAACTTTCTTCTAACTAATATTCTACCTAATATTAAGTAATCAATAAAGATTCAGTACCTAAAAAGTGGTATACTGAAGGGAGAATCTATCTTTATCTGGCTGATAATATCCACAAGAATTATGATACTCTTTTGGGTTTTGCCAGATATTAAATCTAAAGGCAGAAGCCCTTTACAGTACAGCCTACATCTAAGAAAAGAGACAAGCTACTGATCCTCAGATATGAAAACATGTGTATACCACCGCAGTATTGTTATCTTTGCTGGTGTTTTTTGCCATAGGCATGTGATGCAAGGGCACTTTAACCGGAATCTGGTCAGAGGTAGCAGCCTCTCATAATGCTCACCTCTCAAGGTACTCTCGCTTTCCAAAGCTCATGGCCCCTGTTCCAATTGTTTAGTTAATCTATGATAGAGAAAAAAGTTGCTGCAGAGAAAGCCATGACCTTAGTTCAGGATGGTATGACCCTAGGTCTTGGAACCGGCACTACCGCCCAGTTCTTCCTCAAAGAGTTGGGGCAGGCTATTAGTAAAGGTCTTAAGGTAAAAGGGATGGCTACTTCCTCAAAAACAGAAATATTAGCTGCAGATTTTAAGATTCCATTAGTAAGCCTGGATGAGTGCCAGAAACTGGACCTTACCATAGATGGTGCAGATGAAATAGACCCCAGACTCCATTTGATTAAGGGAGGAGGGGGTGCCCTCTTTAGAGAAAAGATCATAGCTGGAATCTCTGAGAGAGTGGTCATTATAGCTGATTCCAGTAAATACCATTCTACCTTAGGAGGTTTCCCTTTACCTGTAGAAGTAGTTCCCTTTAGCTGGAAAATTAGTGCTGCGGAAATCTCAGAAATGAGAACGGAGCCCGTTCTCCGTATGGAAAATCAGACTCCGTTCACTACTGATAATGGAAATTATATTCTCGATTGTCAGTTTGATAGCATACAGGAACCCTCCGAATTACACAAAAAGTTAAAAATGGTTCCCGGCGTAGTGGAGACAGGTCTTTTTGTAGACATCGCAAACCAGGTAATACTGGGTGCGGCTGACGGTTCCACTCAGGTATTCTATAAGTAGCATACCTTAGTCCACTGACGTATTATTCACTTTCTTCTTAGCCTTAATCACAAATCTGAGTCTTTCAGTTTGTGTCAAAGGCTGGGTGTTTCTTTGATAGGTTATCTGGAAAGAAGAACCCACCGCATCAGAAATACTCTGGAAAGAATTATCTAATCCTTCCAAAGAGTAAGGAAACTGTGCTTCTCCATTTACGGAAAGAGATTCCAGCACAGGCTGGTCTACAGATGCCCTACTCTCCAGACCGATTACATAACTCTGGATATTGACTCCATTAGCATCCGGTATTAAGAGTTTATCCCTAACCATACCTGAACTTACACTGGTATCAGAGAAGTTATCTCTACCATCTGTAAAGGTGACCATCACCTTACTTTCTTTGCCTATGGTAGTGGCAAGCATGTCAACTCCCGTATCCATACCCTCATATAGCTTGGTAAACTGCTCTTGTCGGAGGCCATCTATGAAATTCATGGAAAGTTGGTGATTAGGATTGATTTCCTGACTTTGGACGGAATTTCCGAATGCAACTACCCCAACTTCAGTACCAGGAGAAGCTCCTGTTATGTTGTTGATGAAGCTTTTGGAAAGGCGCTTTAGGTCGTCAAAATCATCTCCCAAAGACTCAGTAATATCCAGCACCAATACCAAATCCATCTCTGGCAATGAGGCAAAAGAGGTCTTGAAGTCAAGATCTGTTTCCCATCCTCTGGAACGGAATACTTCTGTACTTACATTAGAGATTTCAAAATTATCTTCTCCAGAATTAATGCGAATGTTTTTAAAATTCACATCTATCAGGAAATCACCCGTCTGTTCATAGTCAATCCCCCTATCCAAATCCAGGAAAATTTCCGGGCTGGTACTATCGCCAACGGAAATAACAGGATCATTTCCTTTCGGATTGGTAAGATCAAAATATAAATAAAAGGTTTCTTCAGAAGGGATTACGACAGGTGTAGGATCATCATCCGTGTCTCTATCGCGGATACAAGAAAATGTTGGAATGAGCAAGGAGAGGCATAGAATCGTAAAAAATCTGTTCATAACTGAGTGTATTCGGAACAATAGCTTCAGTCGAGTCTATTTACCTGCAACATGTATCAGTAATTGGAAATAAGTACTTATCTAACTAATACGACTATGTGGAAATTAAATTGTGTTGTGAAGGTAATTCACTGGGTAAGAGCAGTTCGTAGATAAAACGAATATCGGAAAATCATTTTAAAGAAAATAATTTTTACACTTATTTGGTCCTATTTTGATTAAGATGAGCAGTAGATATTCACGCTTCTACTTGTAAGATTTACAGGCTTTTGACTAATTTTATGCAAAACAAACCCTGACTATGAAAATACTACTTTGGATATTAGGCATAGTAGCCACACTAGGCATCGTATACCTATTAGGTCCCAAGCCAGAAGCTGCTACTGTTACTCCTACAATTGACATGAGCTCTCTCCCTACTGAATTGGAGGCACTTGAGAAGGAGATCCAGGAAAAAGAAGCCAGCGTCCCAAATATTAAGCCTGACAATGAAGCCCGAATCGTCTGGGCAGATTCTTTTGCCTATAAGAAAAGTCCTTACAGCCTGGTGTACCTACACGGATTTTCTGCCAGCCAGGGAGAGGGAGAACCTATTCATAGGGAGTTTGCTAAGCGTTATGGGTTCAATATGTACCTGGCCAGACTTGATGAACACGGAATAGATGAAGAGGAAGCTATGCTGAATCTTACAGCAGAAGGACTAGTAGAAACAGCTAAGGAAGCAGTAGCCATAGGAGAACAGATAGGAGAAAAGGTCATTCTTATGTCCACCTCCACCGGAGGAACGCTTTCTCTCTACATAGCCTCTGAAAACCCTAAGGTAGCCGGACAAATTCTGTACTCCCCCAACATCAAAATATTTGATCCTACTGCCCAGCTCCTCAATAAGCCATGGGGGCTTCTGATCGCCAGAGCCGTCATAGGGGGCAATTACAACAGCTATGAAGTAGAAAGTCCCGAGGGTGCCCAATACTGGACTCCTAAGTACAGACTTGAATCCCTCGTACAGCTACAGAATCTACTGGATGCTACTATGAAGAAAGAGACCTTTGAAAAGGTTACTGCAGCTACCTATTTGGCCTATTATTATAAGGATGAAGAACACCAGGATAATACTGTTTCCGTAGGTGCCATGCTGGAGATGTTTGACCAACTGGGCACACCTGATGAACTGAAGAGAAAAGACGCCTTGACAGAAGTTAATGAGCATGCCCTGGCTGCAGTTTATACCTCAGAGGACATAGAGGCAGTAATCAAAGGAACCTTCGCATTTGCTGAAGAAGTCATGGGCCTTACGCCTATAACCACTGATTCAACAGAAGTGGAGATTGATTCAGCTGAATAAACAGTCTTGGAAGAAAATATGTATATTACTTTAGTTCAACTTTAACGCCTCAAGTGTGGCCTTGACACATGAGACCTGACCAATATAGATTGATCATAGAGAAAGTCTTAAGCGAGATTCCTAACCTGGAAAGGGAGATCGATGAGAGTAGCTGCCCTGATGACCAGAAGCGGCTGGAGAAGACGTTGAAGCTCCACAAGAAGCGCTTCGAGCATATGATCAGTTATAAATACAGAATGGCCCTCAAAAATCTATGTAAGGAAGTAGGCGTAAAAGGGGATTTTATGTAATCCCCTTTCCAGGTCTCTTAGTTAGCAAATTCCGGTTTTGTCTTCATCATATAAGCCTCACCTGCCTTTTTTAGGTCATCTGAGATCATCATAGCTGCATTCCATGTCTTGGCATACTCCAGGCCATCAGCTACTGAATGTTCTCTTGAGTAAAGGATGTTCTGCTTGATGCCCCGAATAGAAAGAGGAGATTTATCTGCTATTTGCTGAGCGATGTGCATGACTGCATCCATCATTTCTTCCTTATCCTTGTATACACTGTTTACCAACCCATGCGTCAGGGCTTCATGAGAAAGGAACTTCCTCCCGGTATAGGCCAACTCTCTTACGATTCCGTCGGGTAGTATATGGGGTAATCGCTGAAGAGATCCAATATCTGCTACCATCCCCATGTCTATTTCCTTTAGGGAGAATGTGGCACTCTCCGTACAATAACGCATATCACAGGCGGCAACTATATCCAATCCACCCCCAATACATCCTCCATGAATAACTGCCAATACCGGCTTTTTACATTCTTCGATGGCGTTTACGGCTATTTGTAGTTCTCCAGCCATTTCACGCACCCATTCTCCTTTTCTTCCTTCACAGCTGTATTTAGCCCCCTTTACATTCATCCCTATCAGCAGACTCACATCTATACCGGCACAGAAATGCTTCCCTTCTCCGGATAAAACTACTACCCTGGTTTCAGGATCAGAACTTAGTTCTCTGAATACCTCCTTCAGTTCTATCCAGGATTGTTCATCCAGGGAATTTACTTTTTGTGGTCTGTTAATGATGACGTGGCTTACACCACCTTCTTTTTGTACGAGGAAATGTTGGTAGTCCATATTAGCATTTGATTTTTTACAAGATAAAAATAAATGCATGCATTGGAAAGTACTTCCTATTGAGGCCCTTTAGATTTGCTAAGGTAATTGGTCAGGAAAAAGGCGGCTACCCCCAGGGCAACCGTAGCTAACCCGGACAAAGCCTCGAAAGGTCTTTCCTGCAAGAGAAAATACAGGGTTCCTCCTACAATCACCATGTAAATGATGGGCGGAAGCGGGTATCCTCTTGTTCTGAAGGTTTCAGGCTTGCTCATTCCTTTTGCCCGTAGAATAAATACACCTCCTACTGAGAAAAAGGTCATTAAGCCCAGTACGAAGCCTGCATACACCAGTACGGTATCAAAGGAAGCAGAGAGAATAAATATTAGACTGATTAAGGACTGAATTAAAATGGCCAATACAGGAACCCCTCGTTCATTTCTCCGTGAAAGTCTGGCAAAAAAGGGATAGTCCTGTCCCATCACTTCTAACACTCTGGGGCCGGCAAATACCATGGCACTGGCAGTAGAGACCAGTAGAATGGCCAGCATTACACTGAGAATGACTCCGCCCGTTTCTCCCAACGCAAAAACAGAGGCTACGTAGCCCACTTCCACTTCATTGGCTAGTTTCTCCATGGGTGCTGCGTAGAGGAAGGCGTAATTTAGCATCAGATAGAGTAAGGTAACTACCGCCGTCCCCACCCAAAGAGATTTAGGAAGATTATTCTGAGGATCTTCCAGTTCATCTATTAAGTAGGCCGCGGCATTCCAACCTGTATAGGCATAGGAAACATAAATAAGAGAAACCACAAAGGCAGGCGTAAATACAAAGCCCCAATCTGTAGAATTGGGGATGATGCTAATGGGTTGAGGATTCTGGCCAAAAACCAGTATGATGAAGACAAATACCAGAATCAGCAGCACCTTAAGAAAGGTGAATACACGCTGAAAGGAGCTCCCCTTCTTCACACTGCTGGTATGTACCAGCGTTATGACCACTAATAACCCTACCGCCAGCAGGGTCGCGTTTAGCTGTGGAAAGACCCTATCCAGGTATTCTCCAAAGGTCATACACACTAAAGCAGTAGGAGCTGCAAAGCCCACAGTGGCAGATACCCAACCCGAAACAAAGCCCAGAGAAGGATGGTACATTTTGCTAAGAAAGAGGTATTCCCCGCCTGATCTCAATAAATTGGCACCTAACTCCCCATAGGTCATGGCCCCACAAAGGGCGATGATGCCCCCAATCAACCACAGCAGTAAAATGGCAAAAACTGACTGAATACCAGCTAGTTGAAAGCCTAAACTGGCAAATACCCCTGTTCCCACCATATTGGCAATTACGATGGATGTCGCGGTAGGTAAGCTTATTTTTTGTTTCATGAATGTTGGAATCTGCTTGTCTCCTAAATTCTAGCCCTATTTTATTCTCCCTGAAAGAAATAAGGATAACTAATCCTGGTTGCGAGGAAGATCAATACCGTAATTTGTCTATGGAGGATAATTTAACTGATGAGTACGCAATTCTGCCGATTTAGTCGTTTACCTATTGAAAACTTACCCTAAGTTTAATAAATCGGCATTTAGGATCATTCCAGAAATTGCTTCTATGAAGAATAAAAAGAAAAAAAAAGAGGAAACTTCTGTGAGGAAAGACCAAATAGATGCCTATCTAAAAGAAATTGAATATACTCAAAGAGCCGCTTTGAGGAAGAAAATTTCTTATGTTTTTATAGGTGTCGCAGTTGCAGGAGGCATTGCTATCTTTGCCCTTACCCAAATTGCTATCGGTAATCCTGATTTTTTTAGGCAGTTTACTTCCACCCCCACTACTACCCAACCAGGTGTAGTCAGTACCTCTTCCGTAGAACCTCAGGTAGAAATTATCCCTGTAGAAGGAGACTCAACTTCTTCCGACAATCCCTTTTTCGATAATCAGCAAGGAAATGCTGATGATGCGGTCATCATATCTGATCGTATGCCAAGCTTTCCTGGAGGGGAGCCTGCCCTTTACAGGTTCATTTCTAAAGAAGTTCGATACCCTACTACGGCCAGAAGTAATGAGGTAGAGGGAAAAGTACATCTAAGATTTGTCGTAGAATCAGATGGAAAAATCACCAATGTAAAGGTAGTCCGTGGGCTTGGGTTTGGGTGTGATGAAGAGGCCCTAAGAATACTAAATAAAATGCCTATATGGGAACCGGGTATACTCAACGGAAAGGCGGTACCCGTTTACAGTAGTTTAGCTGTAGAATTTAGAATGATCTAGTTTTACCATCCTTATCTCTACTTATTCTCTTGTAAGCCCTTTGGGAAGCTCACATTTATTGAGATCCCAACCCTCAATCCTGTTGATTCCATTTTACTTTTGTTTAGATTGAAGGCTAATCTGGCAATCGTATATTCAAAACTTTGGGAGATTCTGGCTGACCAAAGTGGATGTCAGCCCTATTGACAAATAAGCGCCTATGTTTTCAGCTACCGTTTACCAGGATAGAAGAAAGGGACTTCTATCCAGTCTTGAGAAAGGACTTATCCTGATCATGGGAAATGAAGAAAGCCCCATGAACTATCCCGCTAATCCATACCATTTCAGACAAGACAGTAATTTTCTCTACTATACGGGCATAGATTCGCCCGGTCATAGTCTACTCATAGACCTGGAAGAAGGCAAAAGCTATCTGGCTGGGCCTGAACCGGATATTCATTCTCTGGTATGGACCGGACCACAACCCTCTTTATCCGAGCAGGCAGGAAAGGCTGGCATTTCATTCACCATGAGTTATGCAGATCTTAAGAATAAATTAGCTCAGGTCCATTCTCAAGGAGGTAGCATACACATCTTGCCCCCTTATAGATCTGAAAGAGTCAGCTTACTAAGTGATTGGTTAAGCTGTACCCAATCTAAGGTACTACAGCTGGTTTCCAGGCCCCTGATAAAGGCCGTCATTTCCCAGCGGTCTATCAAGGAGACAAGGGAGGTAGAAGAAATGGCTAAAGCGGTCAACCTCACTAACCAAATGCACCTGGCCATCATGAAACATGCCCTGGAAGGCAAAACAGAAGCAGAAGTAGGCAGTAGGGCATATCAGCTCATGTATGAGGCCAATTGTGAACTGGCCTATCCCATGATTCTGACTATCAATGGGCAGTTTCTCCATAATCACGCTAAACACCACACCCTCCAAAAAGGCCAAATGCTGCTGTTTGATGTAGGAGCCTCCGCACCTTCTAATTATGCCGCAGACCTTACACGTACTGTACCAGTGGGATTATCTTTCTCCAGCCAACAAAGAGATATCTATCAGATTGTTCTTCAGGCCTTTGAAACTGCAGAGAAAGCCCTCAAACCAGGAATACCTTATCAGCAAATACACCTGGAAGCAGCCAAGGTCATGGTGGAAGGGCTGAAGAGCTTGGGCATAATGAAAGGAAATACAGAAGCAGCCGTTAAGGAAGGAGCACATGCTATGTTTTTCCCTCATGGACTTGGGCATATGATAGGGCTAGATGTACATGATATGGAAGACCTGGGAGAAGATTTAGTAGGTTACGATCAGGAAGTACAAAGAAGTAGTCAATTCGGGATGAATGCCCTTAGACTGGGGAGAGAACTTCAAAAGGGATTTGCCCTTACCGTGGAACCAGGTGTTTATTTTATCCCAGACCTAATCCACTTATGGGAAAGTGAGAAAAAGCACGTAGATTTCATCAATTATTCCTCCCTAACTAATTGGATGAACTTTGGCGGTGTGAGAATAGAAGATGACTTCCTCATCACAGATTCTTCTTCCCTGCGCATAGGAGATTCCCTCATCAAACAAATTTCAGAAATAGAAGCCCTCATCGCCTAATTTATGGAGATACTCGACGTCATTAGATCACACATGGAATATGCCAA
>JBCDBC010000030.1:0-13698 GCA_039184535.1 Bacteroidota bacterium
AAGGGAACTCATTCTTCCTATTTGAATTATCCATTTTCAACGTTTAAAACTAAAATTTTTATCAAAAAACAAAATTTATTTATAAAAAGCTATTTTTTTTAGCATAAATTCTTACTACTATATCTCATCCTTGTTTTCGTTTGCCTTTACTAGGGTAAGCATGGTCTCAATAAGCCCCTCAAAAGATTTTTATATGGAAACATTATTAATGTCTTTTATCTAATGATATCCTCAAGTTTTTGATTTAGGCATATTTTCACTAACTTTGAAATACAAAGTACTTTTCATGGAAGAAAAAAAGTATGTAGAAGACCTGCAGGAGATCCGGAAGATGATGAGAAAATCATCCCGTTTCACTGCCTTTAATGGGATTTCGGTCATTATAGCTGGCGTGATGGCCTTCATAGGGGCCTACTTTGTGTATTATCCTGTGCTGGAGCATGAGGGACCTTTTGGCTATGGGGTTGCAGAACTATCCTATCACGAAACTCTGCATACACTTTTGGTAGCCATAGCCGTAATTCTGGTATCTGCTGCTGCGGTTCTCTTTTTCAGCTATAGAAAAGCCCAAAAGGAAGAAAGAAAGTTCTGGGACTTGGCCAGTAGAAGGGCCTTTATGAGTATGGGTGTGCCTTTGATGGCAGGTGGGCTATTTTGTCTGATACTATTTAACAATGGCTTAGTGGGCATCGTCATTCCCTTAACGCTAATCTTTTACGGACTGGGACTGATCAGTGCCAGCAAAATGAGCTTGGCCATCTTCCAGCCCTTTGGTTTCATTCAGATTCTGCTGGGGCTGTTGGGGACATACTTTATCTCCAAGGGAATTTTCTTTTGGGTACTTGGATTTGGCCTGGTAAATATCTTCATGGGAATAGTCATCATCACACAGAAAGAGGCGTGAAGGAACTCTTACAAGATCTGGATAAGGCCTTTGAGAATAAGGTACGCTTGGGCATCATGTCTGTCCTAATGGTGAATGATGCGGTGGATTTCACCTCCCTAAAGGAGCTTCTGGGCGTAACAGATGGGAATCTGGCGAGCCACTTAAAAACCCTAGAGAAAAAAGAATATGTGCGTTTCAAAAAGGAATTTCTCTCGAGAAAGCCCAATACGACCTATAGCGCTACAGAAGCAGGAAAGCAAGCATTCACTAAGCACATCAAAGCCATTGAAAAACTCTTAGGCTAATTTTTTTACCCAATCACTTTGAAATACAAAGTACTTTATAAGCTATTATGACTGTGAAATTTATCTTACCCGCCCTTGCTGAAGCCGAAAGTCCTTTCTGGCGGCCCATCAAGTATTCGCTTTTCCCACCTTTGGGATTAGCGACTTTGGCCGCCTACTTATCGGAGGAGGACGAAGCCATTCTTCAGGACCAGCATGTGGAGACATTAGATCTGGATGATGAACCGGATATGGTCATCATTCAGGTCTATATCACCAATGCCTACAGGTCATATCAGATTGCGGATCATTACCGTAAGAAGGGTGCCTACGTATGTCTAGGGGGTCTGCACGTAACCTCTCTCCCGAATGAAGCCAGGCCGCATGCAGACAGCATCTTTCTGGGACCGGGAGAAGAGACTTTCCCTCAGTTTCTGAAAGACTACCGGGAAGGTAACCCTAAGCAGACATACTTCTCTTCCAAAAGAACCCTTGAAGGCATACCACCAATCAGAAGAGACCTCCTCAAGCGGGAGAAATACCTGGTTCCTAACTCCATTGTGGTTACTCGTGGTTGTCCTCACCATTGTACCTTCTGTTATAAGGATGCCTTCTTTGAAGGTGGGAAGACTTTTTACACCCAGCTGGTAGATGATGCTTTAGCTGAAATAGATAGACTTCCTGGTAAGCACCTATACTTCCTGGATGATCATCTGCTAGGTAATGGCAAGTTTGCTTCTGCCCTCTTCAGTGGAATGAAAGGCATGGGCAGGGTCTTTCAGGGTGCCGCCACCATAGACTCCATTCTCAGGGGAAACCTCATAGAGGAAGCTGCGGAGGCTGGCTTGAGGAGCTTATTCGTAGGCTTTGAAACATTCTCACCAGAGAATCTCAAGCAGAGTAATAAGAAGCAGAACCTCAAGAAGGATTATGAGGCGGCTGTCAATAGATTACACTCCCTTGGGATCATGATCAATGGCAGCTTTGTGTTTGGGCTGGATGATGATGGCCCGGATGTGTTTAAGCGTACGGTGGATTGGGGGGTACAGAATGCCCTAACTACTTCTACTTACCACATCCTTACCCCCTACCCAGGAACAGGACTATTTAAGGAGATGGAAGCCGCCGGGAGAATCATCACCCGAAACTGGGATCTCTATGATACACGACACGTGGTATATGAGACTACCCGTCTGAGTCCTGAGGAACTAAAGCATGGATATGACTGGGCGTATAAATCTTTCTACAGTTGGCCTAATATTCTGAAAGCCAGCCTGAAGCATTCTTCCCATAAGCATAAGCTCAAACACTTTCTCTATACAGGAGGATGGAAGAAGTTTGAGCCCCTCTGGAACTTCATCATCAAAACCGGAGTCCTGAACGAGATGCTTCCCCTTCTGGAGGCCATACTCTCTAAGGTAAAGACAGATAAACAAACACCGCGAGAACAAGAAGCCGCTAAAGCTACCTCATTATCTCAAGCACAATTACTTAACTAAACCTTATGTTAAACCGTGATCAAGTTAGACACACAAAAATATAGGCTCTTTGGAGTAGGACGGACCCTGAGATTCTCGAAGGAGATAATTACTCCTCTTTGCTATCTCGTTTCTAGAGCTTCAACGACCTTATATGGGATGCCTTTTCTTGATCACAACCTAAGTCATTATCGATATGAAAGAGCAAATTTTAGCTAATCTGAATAGCCCGGAAGTTCTGGAAGATCTTTATAGAAAGGAACCCAAGGACTTTCAAAAAGCGTTTGAGGGTATATACCCTAAGATTGAAGATCAGCCTGTAGTCCAATTTTGGCATCACAGGCTCAGCTTTGAACCTGAAGTCAGCAAGAAAAGTGGTCCTTCCCGCAAGCAGCTGGTAGCTCTCTTTGTGAGTGGTTTGATTGCAGTATTTCTCATCCAACTGCCTAAGCTGTTCTCATTCTCAGGAGGTGAAGAAGCGTTTTACGCCAGGAACATTGGCTGGATTGTACTACTAGGCATGTCCCTCTATCAGCTTCTCTCTAAAGAGACTATTTCTCGCATGAATGTATTTTTGGGAGTGGGTCTATTCGCTGTAGCGGGCTTATATGTGAATCTCCTGCCGCAGGGTGAAAGTAGTGATGTGCTGGGCCTTATCTATCTACACCTTCCCCTATTCCTTTGGAGTTTGTACGGACTCATTTATATGGATTTTCAACCTAAAGACTTTGCAGGAAGGATTACCTATCTAAAGCATAATGGCTACCTAGCTATCATGGGGATATTACTTGGGATAGCAGGCCTTTTTATGACAGCAATTACCATAGGGATGTTTGAAGCTATACAAGTACATATAGAAGATTTTTATGTAAACTATATAGTCATTAGCGGAGTGGTTTGCGCCCCATTAGTCGCGGTCTTTGTTCTTCAGCAATTCCCTAATCTAACCAGTAAAATAGCTCCCGTCATTGCCAATATATTTAGCCCGCTTGTACTCATCACGCTAGTTATATATTTGGTCAGCATTTTCACTGTGGGTAAGGATCCGTATGAAGATAGGGACTTTCTCCTAGTGTTCAACATCATGCTGATAGCCGTGATGGGCATCATTGTATTCTCCATTACTGAAGGTTTTTCTACCAGCAGAAGCAGGTTCAAGGAAGTAGTACTACTGGGATTGGTAGGGGTTTCTTTACTGGTAGACCTGATAGCCTTGTCGGCTATTCTTTATCGTGTAGCTGAGTATGGATTTACGCCTAACCGGACAGCCGTTCTAGGTTCCAACCTATTATTCTTCTGCCATCTAGGCTTGATCTTCCTGGACCTGGTGAAGGTGAATCGGAATAAGATGGGGATTGAGAAAGTGGATGATACCATCGCCAGGTATCTACCTTTCTATGTGCTATGGACTATACTGGTTATAGTGGGATTCCCACTTGTTTTCGGGCTTTGATACCTTACGGATAGTTAAGAAGGGGTAATAGTATAAAATGCCTTCAAATATTTGATATCTACAGTTTTTACAGCCACTAAGTAAGATGACTCATTTGAAAGACCCTCACTTACATGAAAATTTTATCATTTAGGTCTATACCTGTTTAAACTGCCTGATCTTGCTGTGCGTAGGAGTGAACGAACGCGGGGAGGATAGCCTTAGGGTTGGCTTTGGTTTGTTCGTTCTTGTTTTTTGCTTCGTTTTCAACAAGGAAAATGAAGAAGAAGGCATGAAGAGAAACTCTTTACAGACATTTCGGTGGCAGGTATATTTTTAAAAGAAGCTTTACAAGTGCTACGTCGCCTGCAGCGAGCCCTTCTTTTTTCCAAAGCAAAAAAAGAAGGCAAAAATGCATTGTCCCTCCAATGCAACGCTACAATCCTCCCAAAACCCGTGGAGGAACGGCCTGCCCGATTTAAAGATGATATACAAGGCTGAGTATTTGGATTAAGCTAACGGCCAAAAATTCAATATTCCTATTACTCATTCACCACGAATACACTAATTTTCACGAATATTTTGGCAGATCATTAGAACTAATTCGTGAGGATTGGTGCATTCGTGGCTTAGGGTAATTCAGAGTATTCCTGATACCGGGAAGGCCTTAGGTCTCATGCCTTATTAACAACAACTTGCATCCGGGGCACAGCAAGCAGACTCTGCTTCTTCTGCATAGTAGGTTTCACTTTCTCCATAGGTGTAGAACATTTCCCACTCTACCTTTTGAGGATCCTTAATCCACCCCTTAGTAGACTTGGCATAGCAGCAAACAGTATCTCCTTCATTTCTGAGTTTTCCTTCCGCAGAATCCACTCTGGCATAAAGTTCCTGAAGCTCCTGTTCTGACTCAGCCTGAATTCCCAAATGCTCAATACCTGCAGGAGCTCCTTTAGCATCAGAAATAGAGAAGTTTACGTGAGGATCATCCAGCATCCACTTGGCATAGTCTTCCTTACTAACTACTGGCTTACTGGCAAAGAGAGCAGAATAGAAAGAAACTGATTTCTGAATATCCTCTACCTTGATGTTAATATGTAATCTTTTCATGAGAATTTGTTGATTGTTTTACCTGATGACGCCCAACCCTCCTTAAAGATGCATCAAATTAACACTAAGTTGATACTTTTTGATAGTATCGCTCGCCAATAATCCACCTACCTTTACTATGCCTTATTTTTTAACTTATACTTAAGCTTAGACTTACCCTTCATCATGAAAATAGCAGTAACTGCCGCCAGTGGACAACTGGGCTCTGCCATAGTGGAAGCCCTCAAAGAGTTAGTGGGTCCTGAATCAGTCATCGCGCTTGCCAGAACACCTGCTAAAGCAGAACATTTGGGCGTAGAAGTGAGAAGAGGAGATTATAATGATAAGTCCTCCTTTCTGGAATCTCTTAAAGGGGTAGATGCGGTCTTGCTCCTTTCTGCTAATGGAGCTCCAGGGCCCAGGGTACAACAACACAGAAATGTCATAGAAGCTGCCAAGGAAAGCGGCGTAAAGAAAATTGTATACACCAGCATACTCGGGACTTCAGCAGGCTCCAACTTCTCCCCTATTGTGGCCAGTAACAGACAAACAGAACAAGATATTCAGGCTTCCAGCCTAAACTGGGTGATAGGGAGAAATGGTATTTACCTGGAACCGGATCTAGAGTACATAGATACCTATGTGAAGGAAGGAGGCATCATCAACTCAGCAGGGGAAGGAAAGTGCGCCTACACCTCACGACCAGAATTAGGCTACGGCTACGCCAGGCTCCTCACGGATGATTCTGCTAATGGACAACACTTTAACATGACTGGGGAGCCCATTACCCAAGCAGAACTAGCCAAGTACCTGAATGAAGCCTTTGGGGTAAACCTAAGTTACAAAGCCGTGGAGCCTGCAGCTTATACAAAAGAACGTCAGGAAACGCTGGGAGAATTTATGGGGCAAGTCATAGGAGGAATTTATCATAGCATGCATGACGGCGCCTTTGATGTGTCCTCAGATTTTGAGAAAGCGGCAGGTAGGCCCCATAAAAGTGTGAAGGAAATGATTGCGTATTATCAACAGCAGGGATAAGGTCTGGGCATTCACAGAACACAAAAAATTACTAGACGTACAAGACCATTCGGGAATAATCCTGAATGGTCTTTTTGTTAATTTAGCGTCATGAGTACTCCATTTGATATCAGTTGCTACAATAAACTTCATGAGCGTTTCCAATATTTATTTGAAGAGGAACTCATAAATGAACTTTGCCAAAACGGTCAAAGTAAACCCTTCAAGGCAGGTGATATTCTCATGGACATAGGACAGGTGATTACTCATATGCCTATCATCATTTCTGGTTCTGTCAAAATTATGCGAGAAGATGCTGACGGAAATGAACTCCTTCTCTATTATCTGGAATTAGGAGATACCTGTGCCGTAACCTTGAACTGTACCACAAGAAAAGCCAAAAGTGCCATTCGAGCCATTTGTGAAGAAGATTCTGAAATTCTCTTCATTGAGATTCAAAAACTGGATGAGTGGATGGTCAGCTATGCCAGCTGGAGGAGCTTTGTACTGGAGAATTTTAACAGTAGGCTATACGAAATGCTTGGTGCTATAGACCAACTCGCTTTCCACAATATGGAGGAACGCCTTTATAAGTACCTTAAAGACAAGGCCCTGGTCAGTAATCAGGCTGAACTCCACATTACCCACCATCTGATAGCCCAGGAACTAAACTCTTCCAGAGTTGTGATAACCCGCCTCATGAAAAAGCTGGAAAATGAGGGCAAAATCCATCACCAGAGAAATAAGGTCAGCATCATCGAATTACAATAGCTGCTTCTTATGTAACCTGAGTGACCCTTTGACCTGAAAGGACTCTTTACTTTTATTCCACTTTGGGACGTAATTCCGGTAGACTATGAAAGACTTGTTGTTCGGGCCATGGCCATGGTATGTGGCAGGCCCACTAATCGCATTAACTATGTTCTTCCTGATTTTCTTTGGGAAGGAGTTTGGGGTTTCTGGAAATCTGAGAACTATCTGTACAATGTCTGGTGCAGGTAAGGCGTCGGATTTCTTCAAAATTGACTGGAGAAAGCAAAGCTGGAATCTCGTCTTTGTGCTTGGTGCAGTGTTAGGTGGATTTATTGCTGCCAGGTTCTTGACCACCTCTGAACAAATTGCCTTAAACCCCACTACCATTGATCACCTTCATTCCATTGGCTTCACGGAAGCTGGGAGTCAGTTCTTACCTACCCAAATCTTTGGATTGGGGGCAGTAGGTTCTCTTAGGGGATTTCTGATTTTGGTTATAGGAGGATTTATGGTGGGATTTGGTGCCAGGTATGCGGGTGGCTGTACCTCCGGCCACGCTATCAGTGGATTAAGTAATCTGCAGCTTCCTTCCCTTATCAGTGTGGTGGGGTTCTTTATTGGAGGCTTACTTACTGTACACCTTATCCTTCCAATCCTTTTTACTGCCTAAGCTTCTAAGAAATGAGATTTATAAAATACTTACTCCTTGGTACTTTTTTCGGGATAGTGTTGGCTAAAGCTGAGGTCATTTCCTGGTATCGCATTTATGAGATGTTCCGCTTTGAGTCTTTCCACATGTATGGAATCATAGGATCAGCAGTAGTACTCGGTGCCATGGGAGTTCAGTTTATTAAGAGAAATAACCTAAGGGACATGTATGGACATGCCATCCAAATAGCAGATAAAAACTCAGGCATCATCCGTTACCTGGCAGGTGGTACCCTCTTTGGGTTGGGTTGGGCCCTAGCAGGGGCTTGTCCTGGTCCTATGTTCATTCTCCTTGGATATGGATATCTCAGCATAATCGTCGTGATTTTGGGTGCCATCCTTGGTACTTTTGTATATGGGGTAGTCAGAAATAGGCTACCTCACTAATTCAGGATATCATGAAGGCATACTTCCCATTTCTAAGCTGGATTCCCGGATATGACCGGAAGAATCTTAGTGGGGACATCAGTGCGGGTATTACCGTAGGGGTAATGCTCATTCCCCAGGGAATGGCTTATGCTATGCTGGCAGGGCTGCCCCCTATTTACGGACTGTATGCTTCTACCATTCCCCTGTTGATCTATGCCTTATTTGGTACTTCTCCTCAACTAGCTGTAGGTCCTGTAGCTATGGATTCCTTACTGGTAGCGAGCGGGGTAAGCCAGTTTGCTGAGATAGGGACTTCTGAATACATTTCCATGGCCATATTGCTAGCCCTAATGGTAGGCCTAATCCAACTCCTGATGGGCGTATTCCGCCTGGGCTTTCTGGTCAACTTTCTCTCCCATCCGGTATTGGTAGGCTTTACTTCAGCGGCTGCCATCATTATTGCCACCAGCCAGCTTACCCATTTATTGGGAATAGACATTCCCCGCCTGAAGGTGCACGAAACTCTCCTGCTGGTTTCCAAGCAGCTTTCTACCATCAACTTTCCTACCCTACTCATGGGAATAGGAGGAATAGGACTTCTTGTGATAGCCAAAAGAGCAAAAAGAAGGATTCCTGGTCCGCTCATCATTGTAGCTTTGGGGATTCTTATCACCTATTTTTTCAGCCTACCTGAGATAGGGATCAAGATAGTGGAAGATATTCCGGCCGGTTTGCCCTCAGTTAGCATACCGGAAATAACCACCTCCAGAATCAGTCAGCTTCTTCCCATAGCCCTTACCATAGCCTTCATTGGCTTTATGGAATCTATTGCTATTTCCAAAGCGCTGGAGAGTAAGCATAAAAGTTATGAAGTAGTCCCTAACCAGGAGCTTACCGCCATAGGTCTGGCCAATTCTCTGGGTTCCTTTTTCTCAGGTTTTCCAGTTACGGGGGGATTTTCTCGCTCTGCTGTGAATGATCAGGCTGGTGCCAAGACAGGCCTGGCTTCCATGATTACTGCGGGCATTATCGTTTTGACACTTTTATTTCTGACACCCATCTTTTACTTCCTACCCAAAACTGTGTTGGCAGCCATTATCATGTCGGCTGTTTTAGGACTGATTAACATCAAGGCGGCTAAGCATTTATGGAAAACAGATAAGAAAGAATTTGCACTCTTTCTGTTTACCGCCATAGCTACCCTGGCATTGGGGATAAAAGAAGGGATTCTTCTGGGTGTGGTTCTGTCCTTACTTATGGTGATTTACAGGATTTCCTATCCCCACATCGCCATTCTGGGAAAAATTCCAGGTAGTAATGACTATCGGAACATTAACCGCTTTAATAATCTGCTCACGCACAAGCACATTTTCATCTTCCGTTTCGACGCACAGCTATACTTTGCCAACATCAACTACTTCAAGAACTTTCTCAATTCTCACATACAGGCTAATCCCGACATCCAACACATCATTTTGGATGCAGGCCCTATCAATACCATGGACTCCAGCGCCATTTATGCGCTAAAAGAAATCATGGAGAATCTCCAGAAGCAGGGAATTACGCTGTATCTGGTAGATGTAAAAGGGCCTATCAGAGATACACTCACCAGAAATGATATTCTTCAAAAAGAGAATAGAGAGCTATTCTTTATGACGGTGGAAGATGCAGTTTTTTACATTGAGAATGGCGTACTACGTAAAGACGGGACTTACGTTTTGCAAAGTAACTATTCGTAAGGTAACTGTGGTCACCTTTGGAAATCCCTATTTATCGTACTTTCGGTATATTCACAGATTGTTTCTAAACAACCATTGTCATCATGCAAATAGAACAGATATATACCGGTTGCTTAGCTCAAGGTGCTTACTACATTGAGAGCCAGGGAGAAGTAGCCATTATTGATCCACTGAGAGAGGTTCAGCCCTACATAGAAAGAACTGAAAGAGATGGTGCCACCATCAAGTATATTCTGGAGACTCACTTTCACGCTGATTTTGTAAGTGGGCATGTTACCCTTTCCCAGAAAACGGGCGCCCCCATCATTTATGGTCCCAATGCGAATCCTTCTTTTGACTGCATAGTGGCTGAAGATGAACAGGAATTTAGGGTGGGAGAGCTAACCATAAAGGTGCTACATACACCTGGCCATACTATGGAGAGCACGACCTACCTTCTAAAGGATAAGGATGGGAAAGACCATGCCATCTTCTCTGGAGACACCCTTTTCCTGGGAGATGTAGGTCGTCCGGACCTGGCTCAGAAAGCAGCAGACATGACACAGGAAGACCTGGCGGGTACGCTTTTCGACAGCCTGAGAAACAAGATCATGCCGTTGGCTGATGACGTAACTGTCTATCCGGCACATGGAGCTGGATCTGCCTGTGGGAAAAACATGATGAAGGAAACCGTAGACAGCCTGGGCAACCAGAAGAAGGTGAACTACGCCCTTAGAGCTGACATGACCAAAGAAGAATTCATCAAGGAGGTTACGGATGGTTTGCTACCTCCTCCAGCCTACTTCCCGCTGAATGTAAAATTAAATAAGGAAGGCTACGAAAGCATAGACACCGTTCTTCAGAAGGGCAGTCATGCCCTAAAGCCAGAAGAATTTGAGTTGGCAGCTAATGAGACAGGAGCAGTAGTCCTGGACGTACGCCACCAGAAAGACTTCATTTCGGGACACATTCCTCAGTCGATTTTCATCGGATTACATGGAAGCTTTGCTCCTTGGGTAGGCGCACTGATTAAAGACGTGCAGCATCCTATCCTTTTGGTAGTACCTGAAGGGAAGGTGGAAGAAGCCGTAACCCGTCTGTCGAGGGTAGGCTTTGATAATACCATCGGCTATCTGGAAGGAGGATTTGAGGCCTGGAATGCGGCTGGTAAGGAATCAGATACCTTGCTGTCTATTTCAGCTGAAAGACTGGCTGAACTTAAGAGAGGGGATGCTTCTCTCTCCATAGTAGATGTGAGAAAGGTAACAGAATTCCAGGCTGAGCATGTAGATGGTGCGGAGAACTACCCACTAAGCTTCATCAATGATCACTTAGCCAGCATGGTGAATAAGGATACCTTCTATGTGCATTGTGCTGGAGGCTACAGGTCTGTGATTGCCGCTTCTATCCTTAAAGCAAGAGGTATTCATCAGGTAGTAGATGTGGCTGGAGGGTTTAAAGCCATGCAGCAAACAGATCTGCCCATGACAGATTATGTTTGTCCGACTACTTTGAAGTAAGAAAAAGAGTAAATAATAAGATTGAGCCCCCTTTCTGATGATGGAAAGGGGGCTCTTTGTTTGATGCTTCTTGATATTAATCACGCGAAGAGGCGAAGTCGCAAAACGGAGGAGCAATCCTCTCAAGTCAGTTCTTCATAAGCTCTTTTAGCTCATCCAGCACGCTCATATCTTCTATGGTAGAAGGAGGATTGAAAGGCTTTTCATCGGCTATGGCACGGATGATTTTCCGGAGAATTTTCCCAGAACGTGTTTTAGGCAGCCGCTGAACCAGCATGGCTTTCTTGAAGGAGGCTACCGGACCTATCTTATTTCTCACCATCTGAACCAGTTCTGTCTCCAATTCAGCTTCTGATATTTCTATCCCACTTTTCAGTACCACATAACCCACAGGCACCTGTCCTTTCAGTTCATCTGCGACTCCTACTACTGCACACTCTGCCACGGCCTTATGTGAGGCTACTACCTCTTCCATCTCAGCAGTAGACAGGCGGTGTCCTGCCACATTGATGATGTCATCTATTCTCCCGGTAATAAAGACATAGCCATCCTCATCTCTATACCCTCCATCTCCCGAGAAGTAATAACCAGGAAAAGCAGACAAGTAAGAAGATCTGAAACGCTCCGTATCCCTCCATAGTGTAGGTAAGCATCCAGGTGCCAATGGCAACTTGATAGCCACCGCTCCTTCTTCATTAGGCGGAAGTTCCTGCCCATCCTCCCCCAGTATCTGTATGTCATAGCCAAACACAGGCTTCCCCGCCGAACCAGGTTTAGGATCAAACAACCCTGTCCCTGCAGGATTGGCCAGCATGGGCCAGCCTGACTCTGTTTGCCACCAGTGGTCTATAACGGGCACGTTGAGTAGATCATTCGCCCAATTATAAGTAGCCACATCTGTTCTTTCTCCTGCAAGGAAAAGATATTTTAGATAGGAGGTGTCATAGTTTGCGTGTAGAGATCCTTCTGGATCTTCTTTTTTGATAGCACGTATGGCGGTAGGAGCTGTAAATAGCAGCTTGATCCGGTAGTCTTGAATCATTCTCCAGAAGGTTCCAGCATCAGGCGTTTTGATGGGTTTCCCTTCAAACATAACAGTAGTACAACCCAGAATCAGTGGTGCATATACGATATAGCTATGTCCTACCACCCAGCCCACGTCAGAGGCGGCCCAGTAGACATCTCCCGGCTGCACATCATAGATGTACTTCATGCTGAAATGTAGGGCCACTGCATGTCCACCATTATCACGTACTATGCCTTTAGGCTGACCGGTAGTACCGGAAGTATAAAGAATATACAAAGGGTCTGTAGCATCCAAAGGAACCCAGCTAGTAGGTACTGCCTGCTCCCGTAATTCTTCCCAATCCCAATCTCTCCCTGCCTGCATATCTGCCTTCACTATTTCGCGTTGATATACCACTACGGCCTCTGGTTGATGGCTGGCTTCTTCCAGCGCTTGATCTATGATAGGTTTATAGGGGACTATGCGGCTAATCTCCTTTCCTCCACTAGCTGCGAGCAGTACCTTAGGCTGAGCATCGTTGATACGGATCGCTAATTCATATGCCGCAAAGCCGCCAAATACCACTGAGTGTACGGCCCCCACACGCGCACATGCCAGCATAGCAAATACCACCTGAGGGATCATGGGCATGTAAATCACCACTCTATCCCCTTTCTCCACATTCAGACGAGTTAGAACGCCCGCAAAGCGAGAAACTTCTTCCTGCAACTCTTTATAGGTATAAGTAGCTTTCTTTCCAGTTACTGGAGAGTCATAAATTAGGGCTAGTTGGTCTCCCCTTCCATTCTCTACATGATAGTCCACTGCCAAATAGGAGGTATTAAGCTTACCTCCTTTATACCATCTGTAGAGTCCGTCTTCCTGACTTAGGGCCTGCTCAGGCTCAATAAACCAGGAAATTTGTTTAGCCTGTTCCATCCAGAAGGCCTCTGGATCTTGCTGACTGGCAGCATACATTTGCGAGTAGTTCATAGTAGGAAAATTGACGTCGATTCAATTTGAATCGACATATATAAATATATAGATTTTACAATCACTATGAAATGACTTTTGACCATTTCATAGGCTATACAAAATTACTTTCATTCTTATGAGGTTCTGTGGATCTTGTGTGAACTAAGCCCTAAACCCTCTAATATTTAGAGAAATCACATGCCCCGACCTAAAACCAAAGAAGAACTTCTTCATCTCAGCGAGGTAAATTATCAAAAGCTGATATCCCTAATAGCTTCCTATTCTAAAGAAGAACAGGTGAGAGAATTTCCTGAAGGTACACTTAATAGGAACATTAGGGATGTACTAGGGCATCTCCACCATTGGCATCAGTTATTCTTGGGCTGGTATGAAGAGGGAATGGCTGGCAAAAAACCTGACATCCCTGCTAAGGGGTATACATGGCGTAAGACATCTGATTTAA
>JBCDBC010000031.1:0-13479 GCA_039184535.1 Bacteroidota bacterium
CTAACACCCAGCCCGCAATTGTAGGGAGTGTCTCTTTCAGTTTAACGGGTTCCTTAGAAAGTACCAGAACAGAAAATGTAGCTCCTTATGCCTTATTTGGAGATAGTGGCG
This sequence comes from Bacteroidota bacterium, assembly GCA_039184535.1. Lineage (GTDB taxonomy): Bacteria > Bacteroidota > Bacteroidia > J057 > J057 > JBCBKZ01. The sequence continues at coordinate 112 of JBCDBC010000031.1, forward strand.
GAAATTATAAGCCACAGAATCCGGATCCTGCAGCTGGAGATGTATACCGTTTATCTGCTACTCCATTTACAGGAAAAGGAGGATCAGGCACTGAAGGAGTAGGCAGGGAGATAGCCTACAGATTTGTCGCACCTGCTATGGCTCTGGCTAGTAATGAGTTTTCTCGCACGCCACAAAGCAGCCGTAAGCTCAGCGTGTATCCTAATCCGGTAAGTGAAACCCTTTACCTGAATCTATCAGATGTAGATGCTGATGAAGCTACGGTAACCGTTTTCAATCACATGGGACAAATCATGATGACGGAAAGAGTAGGTACCACGGCACAAAGTGGACTGGATTTTTCTAAACTGAAAATCGGTCTTTATATGGTAGAGATAGTGGCTGGAGACTATAGAGAAATAAAAAGCGTTGTTCACGAGGAATAGAACTTATCGAGGACTCTCGTGTTAGGACTAAGTCGTTCTCTAAAAATACCTAAGTTTATAGCGGAACCTTAGCAAGGTTCCGCTTATTTTTTGCCAGCATTTTTGGCGAGGCTCATGCTCTGAATAAGTGCAAGCATGTCTGACAAAGGATTTGATAGGATAGCCTTTATCTATGACTGGTTGGCCAAACTAGTATATGGAGACGGCATACTGCATGCGGCTACACTGGGTATGGATGAAGTTAGGGAAGAGGATAAGGTTCTGATACTGGGCGGAGGTTCTGGGAAGATATTAGCTGCTTTCAGACAGGAGAATTTCCCTAAAGAAGTAGTGTATGTAGAGCCCTCAGCTGAAATGATGGCCAAAGCCAAAGAAGTGTGGACTTCCCTGGAAGTATCAGCCCAATATAGCATTCAGTGGGTGTTAGATACTGACCGATTTATTCAGGGAGAAAATGTCTACGATGTTCTGATTACCCCCTTTGTTCTGGACTTATTTCCGACTGAAAAGTTGGCAGAAGTATTTTCCAGACTGCATCATGCACTGAAAGCGGGAGGAACATGGCTATATGCAGATTTCTTTATTAAGGAGGATTCTTTCCGTCTTTTCCGCCTATTGCTGGTTAAGTTTATGTATGCTTTTTTCCGACTCATATGTGGAGTTGAAAACCAGAACTTAGCTGAAACCAGCATATTATTTAACAAATATGGTTATCAGTTGCTACTGAGAAAAGAGTTCTCTCTAGCCATGATTGAGGGTATTATCTACCGGAAGAGTTAGTTCAGCTCGTCTTTGATGCTGATGAGCAGGGCGAGAAATTGTTTACAAGCTTCAGCGGGATATTTCTCATTAAGTAAACCAGGTATTAAACAAGCCAGCTCATTATCCATGACATAAAGGATAGCCCCAGGCACAGTTTTGAAGCTTACGACCAGATCCATTTTGATTTCATCTGATAGGATTCGGTGAGAGAACATCAGGTCGTTAGTCAGTACTTCCAGCCATGGAGCTATGCTATGCGTTAATGGCTGAGGTCTGTAAACTGGGATCTGATCCAGTAGGGGGCTAGGTTCTACATCATTTCTGGAGACCCTAATGGCCATAAGATTAGGGTTGATCATAGGTAGGCTGATTTTCACAGCCCAGCTATATTTTCCACTGGTAGCATCAGCAGCCTGTACGGGAGAAATATGTACGGGATAGTCCTTAGTATTCCCGAAAATGGTGAAGTTCTTTCCTTGGGTATAAGTGATCTTCAAGCCAAGGTCTTCGGCCAGATTTTCGTGTAAGGTTTGCTTAAGTCTGAATTGTCTATTTCTGTAAAGAATGATAGCTAAAAAGGCAAGACTAAAGAGTACGACAAGCGCAATTATCCAGGGACTCGAAAGCATAGTGTAATCCATCCAAATAGTAAAACAATAACCAATCGCCTAATACCAGCGACGTATTAGTAATTTTTCATGGCCCTATCCAAATCTCTCTGAGTATCTTTTTTCTTAATATCAGCCCGCTTATCATGGAGCTTCTTCCCTTTTGCCAGTCCGATCTCCATCTTGGCAAAGTTTCTTTTGTTAAAGTACACTTTTAAAGGAACAAGTGTATATCCTTTTTCAATTAACTGTTTTTTGAGCTTTTTAAGCTCTTTTTTCTTAAGAAGGAGTTTCCGCTCCCGCATAGGGGAATGGTTATTATAGCTCCCCTTATCGTACTCCGCGATATTCATGTTTCTGACAAAAACTTCATTTTTCTTCATGAAACAGAAGGCCTCCTGTAGACTGGCCTTACCGGCTCTCAGGGACTTTACTTCTGTTCCAGTCAATGACATCCCTGCCTCAAACCTTTCTTCTATATGATATTCATAAGACGCCTTTCTATTAGAAATGACTGTCTGATTTCTTCCTTTCTCTGCCATAGTTCCTTCTTGCTATCAAAAAAGTCTTACAAATTACGCAAAATGCCGCTTAATGTCTCTCCACAATTAGGGAAGCTGCCTTACTCCCTACTTCCCACCCTAAAGCTACCCCCATGCCTCCCAGTCTGACTGCTGCCAATACATTAGGATAGACAAACTCAAGTAAAGGTTCCTTTTCTTTTCCCATCCCTAAAATTCCAGACCATTTGTGGTGAATCCTGATGGGTTGTTCAGGTAGTAGATGGTTTGCCAGAAAGTTTTCCAGGTATATGAGAATATCGTGATGTTCCCCAAAACTGTCAGTTTGTTCCCCCTCCTTATCTAAATGTCTTCCACCGCCAATAAGTACTCTTTTTCCTACATTTCTGAAGTAAACATAGCCCTCATGATAGTGAAAGGTCCCCTTGAAAGGAAGAGAATGTATCTCCTCCGTGATGAGAACCTGATTCCTGACCGGGTAAAGATCAAGCTGGGGGAATAGCTGTTGGGTAAACCCATTGGTGGCTACTACTACTGAGGTAGCCTTCAATTTGTTCCCCTCATTATCTATCAGTTCTACCTTCTGTTCCAGTGGCAGGATTTGTTTGATAGAAACACCGTTGGCAATAGTTACTCCTGCAGCCAGGGCTTTAGCAGTGAGGCCTTGTATCATCAAGGCTGGATGTAGCTGCCCTTCATAAGGATTGTAAATTAGATAAGGAACGTCTTGGAATCCCATTTGAGATAGTTGTCCATCATCTGGTGAGAAAGTGGTAGCTAAGCCCGTTACCTGCTGAATTTCTGCATTGAGAAAGTCTACTTTATCCAGCACCTTTTGGTAAATCTGTTCCTCTCCTTTAAGGAAGATCTCATATCCACCATGTTGTTGGAAACAAATGGAAGCTGCTGGCAACGTATCCTTCATTCTTTGCAGCCCTTTCCACCTTTGATGTACCGTATTCATGGCTGTTTCCGGACCTACCGTTTCTATATCAGCTAGTAACTCAGTAGGAGACCCGAAACAGGCAAAGCCCGCATTCTTTGTACTGGCGCTGAATTTACCCTGACCTTTATCCACTACCAACACATCCAACTTTGGGGAAAATGCTTTTATGTTAATGGCAGTTTGAAGTCCTACTATTCCCCCTCCGATGATGATAATGTCTCGTTCAGTACGAGAAAATTCTTTTTCCCAATAACTAAGTGTATATTTCATATGAATTCAACACAAGAACCGCTGATACTCTTTTCCTGGCAACCGATTTACGGCACCTCAAGCAGAATACGCAAAAATTTTTCAGTATTCCAGTAGGGGGATTTTTCCCTATACTGGTACAAAATTAGTAGTTATCTTCACAAGGTAATGCACACAATTCCCTAATATGTGGCAAACTTACTGGCTTAGATTAGTTACTTTTTTGTCGTTTTGTCTCTGCCTACAAATAGTTTCCGCCCAGGAAATGTATAGAGCAGTAGGGAATCCTGTACCTTCATCATCCATTAAGTTCATCAAGAATGAAGGTCAGTTTGACAAAAGAGCTTCTTATAAATTAGATCTTCAGCAGGGAGCTTTATTCCTTGAGAATAGGGCTTTTACCTACACCTTCCATGAGGTTCTGCCTGATTTACACGCTGGAGAAAAGCCATGGGAAGAAGGGAAAGCCATTAAAAAACATGCTTTCCAGCTGGTATTTAGAGGAGCAAGCGATGGCGTAGACATTTATCCCTCTCGTAAGCATAAGACTTACCTGAACTACTTCCTAGGAGATGACCAATCAAACTGGAGAAGTAAGGTCCCTCTTTATGGGCAACTGCTTTACAAGGACTTATACGGCGGGATAGATATGCAGGTCCTGGGACAGGGAGATGCACTTAAGTATGAGTTTATGGTTCAGCCAGGCAAGGACCCAGATCTGATCCAAATGCAATACAGAGGGGTTGATAGCCTATTCCTTCAGGATGGGAATCTACACGTGCAGACCAGCCTGGTAGAAGTGGTAGAGTTAGCTCCCTTCGCCTACCAAATGATTAACGGAAAGCAGGTGGTAGTCCCTTCACGCTTTGTGTTGGAAGGGAATAATCTCAGCTTTGAGTTTCCAGATTCTTATGACCCTTCTTACCTGCTTGTAATAGATCCAACACTTATTTTCAGTACCTACACAGGCTCATTTGCTGACAACTGGGGGTATACTGCTACCTATGATCAGCTAGGGAATGCTTATGCAGGGGGAATCCACTATGGAGACTTTGATCTGGTGGGGTATCCAGTAACACTTGGAGCGCTCCAGACTTTCTCAAGAGGAGGAGATTCTGATATGACTATTTCCAAGTTTTCTCCTAACGGAAATAGCCTGATCTATTCTACCTACATAGGAGGAAGACAGGAAGAGTATCCTGCCAGTCTTGTTGTAAATGATCAGCAGGAACTGTTTCTGCTTGGAAGATCTAATTCCCAGGATTTTCCCGTAACGACAGGGGCTTACCAGCCTTTTTGGAATGCAGATCCAGGTAGAGAAGCGTTTGATTTGGTGGTCATGCACTTTTCTGCTGATGGTACCCAGATTCTGGGTTCCACCTATTTAGGTGGGTCGGGTGAAGATGGAGTCAATGGTGAAGCTGAATTCCATGTCTACACAGATACCAAATATAACTATGGGGATGAGTCCAGGGGAGAAATCATTCTTGCCCCCAATGGTGACTGTATCCTGACTTCCAGTTCCAGGTCTACTAATTTTCCCGTTTCCACAGCTGCCGCTCAACGAAATAACAGAGGCGCACAAGATATAGTAGTAGCCAGGCTCACGGAGGATATGACCACCTTGGTAGCCTCCACATACGTGGGTGGAAATGGAGATGATGCTGGCTATGGGATAAAGCAGAAATCAGACGGTAGCTATGTGATTGCTGGAGGGTCTGCAAGTTCTAATTTCCCACAGACAGGTGGGGCCTGGCAGGCCTCTGCTAATGGAGGTACTGACGGGGTTGTTAGCTTACTGACCCCTACCATGGGGAACATCATTAGAAGTAGCTATGTGGGCTCTTCCAGATATGATCAGACCTACTTTGTAGAGTTGGATGATAATGAAAATGTGTACGTGGCGGGTCAGACCACGGGATCTATGCCTGTCCAATCGGCTTCCAATCCGGGAGGTGCTACCACCATTTACAGCAATGCCGGAGCCAAACAGTTTATTCTCAAGTTAGCGCCAGATCTGTCTGACCTGGTATATGCTACCACCGTAGGAGCTACAGGTAAGTCTACGCCTGACATAGTACCTACTGCCTTCCTGGTAGACCAGTGTGAGAATGTATACCTGAGTGGGTGGGGAGGAGAAACCAACAGCGGACCTACTGAACCAGGAGGAAATACCTTTGGGCTACCCGTTACTTCTGATGCCTTCCAATCAAATACGGATGGAAGTGATTTTTACCTGATGGTGCTTTCAAGAGATGCAGAGTTCCTGACTTATGGTTCCTATTTTGGGGGTTCCAATAGTGGAGATAATGGAGAACATGTGGATGGGGGGACCAGTAGATTTGATGCCAGTGGGCAGATATATCAGGCTGTATGTGCAGGATGCGGAGGAGAATCTACTTTTCCTTCGACCCCTTCCGCTTTTAGTAGGACTAACAACAGCTCTAACTGTAATATGGCGGTCTTCAAAATGCAGTTTGACCTGTCTGGTGTAGTGGCCAGTTTTCTTCCGTTAGATGAGAATTTACAGATCATTCCTGATAATGCAGGTTGTGCTCCCCTAACCATCAACTTCGATAATAACAGTACAGAAAAAAGTAGCCTTAGCCAATGGCTGTGGGACTTTGATGATAATGGAAATACGTCTACTGACAGATCACCTCAATATACCTTTACCCAACCTGGGATGTATGATGTGATGCTGGTGATTTCAGATCCTTCCAGTTGTAATGAGTCTGATACCGTCTATAGACAGATTGAGGTATATCCCACTCCGGTGGTAGATGCCGGGAATGATACCACCATTTGTGAAGGGGATGCCATTACCCTTAATGGGTCAGGAATAGGGACACCTTTTTGGACCTCTTCTGGAGGGCTTTCCGATCCTAATATTCTCACCCCAATAGCTTATCCAGGCTTGAATACTGATTATATTCTAAGGATTACAGATACGAATGGATGTACGAACGAGGATACGGTTACAATTTCCCTTGATTCTCAGCTTTCACTAACCGTAGGAAATGATACCCTGGTCTGTGAGAATACCAGCCTGACACTTCAGGCAAGTGCTACCGGGGCGGCCTTGTACGAATGGACGCCTGTGGCTCAGGTGTTAAATTCAGCGGTCTTATCTCCACAGACCATGCCCATAAGTTCCCCTACGACTTTTAGGCTTACGGCCATCAGTTCATTAGGATGTAGGGTAAGCGACTCCATCTTCGTGGATGTATTTACGGTAGAGCTGGGTATGGACACCTTCATATGTAGGAATGATTCCGTTCAGCTTCTTCCTCAGGGAATGGCTACCAGCTGGCAATGGTCTCCTGCTGCAGGCTTAAGTGATCCGACGTCAGCTAACCCTATGGCAAGTCCTTCAGCTACCACGACTTACCAATTGGTAGCTACTGATGTAAGTGGTTGTCAGAGTACCCAGAATGTGTTAGTAGAAGTGAGAGACCTGCCTATGATAGACGCAGGTATGGATGAACAGATATGTGGAGGGGGTATGGTAACCCTTACCGCTAGCGGAGCAGATACCTATAATTGGACGCCTATAACAGGCTTGAGCTCTACAAACACAGCTCAAACTGATGCTAGTCCTCCAATTACTACCACCTACACGGTAGAAGGGACAGATGTGAATGGATGTTCAGCCACAGATGAGGTCATTGTGGCAGTGGCTCCTCTACCTAATATTGTTGCAGGGGCTGATGTACAGATCTGTGAGGGAGATACAATTAGTCTGGGGGCTAGTGGAGGCGTCTCTTATTCCTGGTCGCCGGCCAACTTTTTGTCTTCCTCTTCAGTAGAAAACCCAAATGCTTTCCCTCTGGTTACGACTGATTTTATAGTTACAGGTAGAAATGTGTTCGGGTGTGTGGATATGGATACGGTGAGAGTGGAAGTTATCCCCATACCTTCTATAGGGCTGATGGGAGGTAATAGCATTTGTACAGGACAGTCTGCTACTCTTATTGCTACAGGAGCTAACGACTATGTTTGGAATACAGGAGAAACTACCTTTTCTATAGAAGTCACCCCTCCTTCAGCGACTACTTATTGGGTAACTGGTGAGAATCAGGGCTGCGTAGGGGATACGGCATTTTTTACCGTCAGTGTGTTTAATGATTTTCCACTGGCAGGTTTCACCGCTAATCCTACTACAGGTTTTCTGCCTTTGGCAGTTCAGTTTGTGGACAATAGCCTAAGTGCAGATCGACTCCAATGGGATTTTGGGGATGGTAATACTAGCCAGGAGCTTTCTCCCCAACATATTTTCAACAGAAAAGGAGACTATGAAGTTATCCTCGTAGCCTATTCTCCGAATAATTGTCCGGATACAGCACGTATGTCTATAGAAGTTCTTGGCCCTGCAGTCTTCGTACCTACTGCATTCTCCCCGAACGGAGATGGAAATAATGATAAGTTCACCTTGACAGTCTGGGGATTTGAGCAGTTCTCCATTAGAATCTTTAGTAGATGGGGGCAGGAAGTCTTTAATGCTGATACCAAAAATTTCGAGTGGGATGGGACTTATAAGGGAGACGACTTACCTGAAGGCGCCTATGTATTCGTGATAGAGGGCCAGCATTCAGGTGGGCAAGCTTATCATAAAGGGGGAACCATTACTATTTTTAGATAGAGACATGCGAGAACCATTTGAGCAAATGCTGATGGGAGGACATCCTAATTCCTTAGGCAGAACAGTGGAGGTAGTGGAAATGATTGAAAAGGAAGAGTCTCTTTTGGAAGAATTATTCCAATGCTACAAAAGTGAAGATGAGGTAGTAAGACTTAGAACTTCCAATGCCTTCAAAAGAGTAGCAAAAGTCCATAAAGAGTGGATAGTCCCATACCTGGATAGATTCCTTCATGAAATCTCGGAGCTGGACCAGGCTTCTGCTCAGTGGACTTTAGCCCAACTGTTTCTCTTAATGACCCATGATATGAGTGAAGCTCAGCTATTCAGGGCCAAGGAAGTTCTCAAACGTAATCTGGCAAATCACTCTGACTGGATCGTACTCGCACAAACCATGGAGACCCTGAGCAAGTGGAGTATAGAAGATTCCACCCTAAAAGAATGGCTGTATCCTCACTTAGAAAGGTTAAGTCAGGATGCCAGAAAATCAGTAGCTAATAAAGCCAGAAAGGTATCCGCTTCCTTATAAAGAATTAGGGACCTTCTCCTTAGGAATCATCAAATTTATCGTAACATCTCCACAAGTACTTTTCAACACTACCATATCCAGGTTAGGTCGTTCAATGTACCAGGAGTTATTCAGGATCTCTGAAATAGGTTCATTTTCCGGAATGTGAATATTCAGAGCCGCAACCCCATATTCCCATGTTCCAATAATCACATGAGTAGGTGCGTAAACCTTTAGGTGTCCTCCAGACTCCAGTTCTATTTTATAACTACTGAGCGCTTCGTCAGAACTTGAGGAAGTCAATTCCCACACCACGCTTTCTTCACTGTCTATTAAGCAAAAATCAGAAAAGCCTTCTTGTGCTTCAAGAGAAGAAGTTAACAGAAATGGAAAAAGAAAGGCTAATAAAGTCATAGTGTTATTGTTAGCAATTCACCAATGAGTATGTACTGGTGTATGATACTATTACGAAAACCTGTTAAAATAGTTTTGCATACTGATAAAATAGTATAATTATCATATATGATAGTAAAACTTTTATTTTTGGAATTCGTAATAGAGGGTATGTTTCACCAATAAACCTTGCATTCCTATGAGATATAACCGCTTGTTTTTTTTCTCAATGATTGGATTGTGGATGTTCTCAGCTTGTGCTACCATCAAGCCAGGAGAAGTAGGAATGAAACAAACCTTTGGTAAGCTACAGCCAGAGATCTATGATCCAGGCCTTGTTAGCTTTAATCCCATTGGCACTCAGATAATTAAGGTTCCTACCAGAACAGTAAATAGAGAAGTTGTCTTGAGTCTTCCTTCAAAAGACGGACTAAATGTCCGCTCAGAAATATCTATTCTTTACAGAATAAACTCCACTATGGCACCTAAAGTAGTACAGGAAGTAGGCCTGAATTACGAGGATGTAGTCATTCTCAGTGTATTCAGATCTGCAGCAGCTGATGTGTGTTCTCGCTTCCTGGCTAAAGACATGTACACTGCCAGTAGGGTAGAGATTGAGAAACAGATTCGAGCCCAAATGGAGACTATTCTGCAGCCTAGAGGATTTGAAATTGAGAATGTACTGATGAAGAGTATCCAACTTCCTAACGGTCTGGTTCAAGCCATAGAAGATAAACTGGAAGCAGAGCAGAATGCTCAACAGATGACTTTTGAACTTCAACGTGAGGAATTAGAGGCGCAGAGAAAAATCATTGAGGCCAAGGGAATCAGAGATGCCCAGCAAATCATTGAAACGGGGCTTACTGAGAAGATTATTAAGTGGCAAACCATAGAGGCTTTCAGAAGTCTGGCAGGCTCACCTGGTTCCCGACTCATCATAACGGATGGAAAAGCGCCACTTCTTATCAATGAAGAAGTAGATCAATAGATTAGACAGTTGGTTGATGGTTATTAAATGTGCAATTCGACGGTCGGCTTTCCTCCCGGAAGCCGACCATTTTAACCCTACTAAACAGCATGAAAAAACTATGGATCATTCTCTTAATGTTATGCCTGGGTAGCACTTCGACTATGTTAGCCCAGCACTTTCAGGAAAGGCTACAGGAAGGAAATCAGCACTTTCTGGCCCAGGAATACTATGAAGCCTTAAATGCCTATAATGAGGTATTGGCTCAAGACACTAAAAATGCAGAAGCTTATTTGAGGAGAGGGCTTACTTTCAGAAAGGTGGGAGACTCAGAAAGATACCTACAGGATTTTCAGAAAGTAGCTAAGCTGGATCCAGATATGCTTCTCAGATACAGAGCTGGAAGAAGCTACTTTCCGGCAAATCTTCAGGAAGATAAACAGATGGAAACCCTTTACTGGTAAATCATTGTCGGGTAGCATTGATGAGCTCTGCTACCCGAATTTTTATTCTCCCCAAAAAGAAATCTCATTCAGGCTCACACGATGAGAAACTACTTTCTCCCTGCTAGAATCTACCAATCCAAAATCTATAAAGGACCCACCTTCTGAAAAGGTGATATCTAATAGGCCTACATTATTTTGGGGAATGACATCACCCACTCTGTTTGCGTTAGGCTCTATGACATCCCAGGTTTGGGTAATTCCGCTGGAGGTCAAATCATAGATAGGGTAAAGGGAATCTACTTCCATCATGGATAGTTCTCCCCAGTGCACATCACCGGATAAGAAGATGACCCCATTGGCCTTGGTCTTTTTGATGAGGTCCAGCATCTTCTTCTGCTCATGGGGTACATTAGTCCAGGATTCCCATCCATTATACGCATGGCTAAACTGATTACTGGATGCTATGATCCTTAAATCTGCAGGCGTAGCCAGTTCCGTTTCTAACCATGCCCATTGAGCCTCTCCCAGAAAAGTACTATCAGGATCTTGATTGATGGCATAATCATTTTTGTGGAGGGTGTCAGATTTCTCTCTGTGAATCAGATGATCTCTGAAGGTTCGGGTATCCAGAAAAATCAGTTGGAGTTGGTAATCACCTACTGCGACCATTTCTGATCCATAAATGCCAGGATGGCTCCTTCTGTCAGAGTCCATGGGAACCTCCCAAAAGTCCATGAATATCTCCTTGGATGCTTCCTTGAAAGGATAGTGTCTACCTGCATCATTTTCACCATAATCATGGTCGTCCCAAATGGCTCTAAGTTGAGAACCTTCTTTAAGAGCCTTAAATCCCGGCTTTCTTGCAAACCTGGAATACTTGGCTCTTAAGGTATCCATGACCCTGCTGTCTCCATAAATATTATCGCCTAGGAAAATGAAGTAATCTGGATTCATCTCAGCTGCTATTTCCAGCATAGGTTGAGGCTTATCCTGATCTGCACAGGAACCTAGCATGATTCTGATCTGAGCTTCTTTTGGTTCTGAGGCAGAAGGACAAGCAGTAAGCAGGACGACAATAGATACAAATAGAAGGAGGCGGAAATTCATGACTAATAGTTAAGCGAGTATGTGGGCTAATTCTTCAGAAAGCTTCTTGTCAGCAGTTAGGTGAATGGTGTGAAACCCCATCTCCATGGCGGTGTCAATATTGGCCTTACTGTCGTCAATGAATAGGGCTTTGGAGGCTTCTATTCCATACCTGCTTAGGATGAGTTCAAAGATGTCCTTATCGGGCTTGGCCATTTTTTCAGCTCCTGAAACTACTATTCCTTCAAAAATCTTAAAGAAATCATAATCCTCATACACTATGGGGAAAGTTTGGTGGGACCAATTGGTAAGCCCATAAAGCCTGTAAGGACCGCCTTCCAGCCTTCTCAAGAGAGCCACATTCTCTTCCATGGGATCTCCAAGGGTTTCTATCCACCTATGGTAGAAGGCAGCTATTTCCGCCTTGTATTCGGGAAATTCTTCTTGCTTGATTCTGATGGCTTCTTCCAGGTCTCTTCCGGCATCCTGCTGATGGTTCCATTCACTGGTACACACATTCTCCAGGAACCACTCCATCTTCTCCTCATCATCAAAAATCTTTCTGTATAGGTATCTGGGGTCCCAGTCCATCAGAACGCCTCCAAAGTCAAAGATGATGGTATCTATGGTAGGGTGTTTGGCTAACTTCATACGAGTTGGGTTGATAAGTAAGGTAAGATGCGAATAGGGGCGAATAAAAGGAATAATTATGAAGAAAAGTCTAATAGAAGGCCGCCGATACCTCGAAATAACTACTTATTCAGCTTTCCTGCCAAAATGTCACCTTCCCTGCATATTTTTGTATATTAGCGCTCCGGTTGAGAATTGCATGACCAATCAACTCCTGACTATCCCTTTCCGGGCTAGGAATGATTCCAGACATGAGAGATAAGATTACTAAGAAGACCTTTAATCCTGCTGCTACCATGGATGAAAGCAAGCAGGGTACTGCCTACCTAGGCAAGCCAGTGAATGAGCAACAGAATAAGTTGGCTTACATAGAAACCTATGGATGCCAGATGAACTTCTCTGATACGGAGATCGTTGCCTCTGTTTTGACAGATATGAATTATGGGTTTACTCAGAAGGAGGAAGAAGCGGATCTTGTTTTTATCAATACCTGTTCCATTAGACTAAATGCTGAGGCTAAAGTGTGGAATAGATTGAAAACCTTCAGGAAAAAGAAGGCCAAGAATCCTGGACTGGTAGTAGGAGTGTTGGGATGTATGGCAGAACGTCTGAAAAGTAAACTTCTGGAGCAGGAGAAGTTGGTAGACCTGGTGGTAGGCCCGGATGCCTACAGAGATTTACCCAAGCTGATTTCAGATGTGGAGGAGGGCCAAAAGGCAGTAAACGTATTGCTCTCTCGCGAAGAGACCTACGCCAATATTTCTCCTGTAAGGTTAAACTCTAATGGGGTTTCAGCCTTTGTGACCATCATGCGTGGATGCGACAATATGTGCAGTTTTTGCGTGGTGCCTTTTACCAGAGGAAGAGAAAGGAGTAGAGATCCCCATTCCATTGTGGCAGAGGTAGCAGAATTGGCTGCACAGGGCTATAAAGAGATTACCCTGCTGGGACAGAACGTAGACTCCTACAAATGGTCTCCTGATGCCAGCCTGAAAGGAAAGGCTCAGATAGAAAAGAAAGAACGTACAGGAGAGAAGATAGAAACTGTAACCTTTGAAGAGCTACTGGAAAGAGTAGCCCTTGTGGATAGTAGCGTGAGAATCAGGTTCTCCACTTCTCACCCTAAGGATATTACGGATGAAGTACTCCATACCATGGCCAGACATGATAACATCTGTAACTACATTC
>JBCDBC010000032.1:0-13409 GCA_039184535.1 Bacteroidota bacterium
GTTTTGTGATTAAAAATAGCTCACCCGTAAGACCCAACTTTTTTCCCTAGTCATGGAGAAAGCTAAGACATATAAGCTGCGGTTGATAGTGGGTGAGTATTATCACACCCTAAGGCATGTATTGGGGCTACCTTATCTGGGGATTTGTCTGTTGCTAACAGGGTGTATAGAAGAAGTAGATCTGACTACAAACTCATATGAGGAAGAATTAGTCATTTACGGTAGCGTATCTAAGGGCGTAGGGGAGCAGGTAGTCAAGGTAGGGATGACCAGACCTTTCAGGTCAGTAGTAGATCAGCCAGAAAGTGGCGCGAATGTATATATCACTGATCAGAACAGTGAACAATACACATTACAGGAAACAGAAGAAGGTACCTACATCTGGGATAATGCTGATAGACCAGTAAAAGTGGGAGACAGCTTTACCCTATTTGTGGAGTTAGCTGATGGGCGGCAGTTCCAATCTACCACTGAATTAGTTCCTGAGAATGTACCCGTAAAAGATGTGTATTTTGAATTGACTGAGGAAGAAGTGGTTAATGAGATAGGAAATCCAGTCATAGATAGATTCGTAGATGTGTTTTTAGACATAGATGTTCCGGATACTGATGCTCCTGTCTTTTTGAGATGGGAAACAGAGAATGTGTACCTGTTTATTGAAGCAGCTATCACGGATACCCGTTGTGGTATTCCGAATATACCTAGAACTTGCTTTGTATATGATGGCTTTACTCAACCAAAGGAGGTAGTCACCTTTGACGGATCGAATAAAAAGAAAGGCTTAATTGAAGGACTTTGGGTGGGAAGAAAGCCTTTCGACTCTACCTTTAATCAGAGAAATATTTTTTCCATATACCAACATGCATTTTCCAGTAATTCCTATGAATACTGGCGTGATGTATCAGAAGTACAGGAACAGAGTGGACGTGTATTTGATACGCCTCCGGCTGCTGTAAGAGGAAATATAGTGAATCTGGATGATCCCAATGAAATTGTACTAGGGCATTTTCAGGCCATCAATGTAGATACTATCAGGTATGACATATGGAAGCAAGATCTGGCACCTGCAGTTGTGCCTCCCTATTGCTTCCCTCGCTGGTTTGATCCATGTACGTATTATCCTCCTTGTTTGAATTGTATTCTTATTCCTAATAGTACCTATACAAGACCTTCATTTCTCCGATAAGATGAAACATATCCTGTCAATAAATCCGTCATTATTTTTGGTCCTTTTCCTGGGAGCTGGGATTTTTACGGGCTGTATTGAAGAAATTGAATTGAAAGAACCAGACTTAGAGTCTGAACTGGTTATCAGTGGAAGTATTTCTCCGGGAATTACTACCCACCAGGTAGAGATTTTTATTTCCAGCCCCTTTGGGGATCTTGTCCCGGAATATGTGAAGGAAGCTGATGTAGCAGTAGTAGATGAGCAAGGTAGATCTTATACTTTTGAGGAAAAGGAAGCAGGAGTATATACCTGGCTTAATGAAAATAGACCTATCCTGGTCGGAGAGTCTTTTTACCTAACAGTTTCTCTCGCAGACGGAAGAAAATTTCAATCTAGCTTAGAAAAAATTCCTCAAAAAATTCCTGTTCAGAATACATACTTTGAGGTTAATACTGATATAACTACGAATGAACGCGGTAGTCCTTTGGAGAGAAAATTTGTAGACATATATGTAGATATAGAATTACCTGAAAGTGATGAGTCCACTTTGCTAAGGTGGGAAACAGATAGAGTGTATGTATTCAGAGAGGTAGACTGGCCTAAACCGCCATGTGATCCCAGAAGATTTCCTGGTACCTGCTACATAATTGAAGGGAAAGCTCAGCCTGAGGAGGTGATATTATTGGATGGAGATGATTATCAAGTAGGGGCTGTAGATCGGATTTGGGTCGGGAGAAAAAGGCTAGATTCTACTTTCAATCAATTAAGTGTATTTTCCATTTTTCAAAAGTCTACTTCCAGATCTTCCTTTACTTATTGGGATGATGTCTCCAGGGTAGCAAGTCCTGGAGGAAGTATTTTTGATATACCTCCCTCCCCTGTACGAGGAAATATTTTCAATACTGAGAATGAAGGGGAAATAGTCTTGGGAAACTTTGAAGCAGTCAATACAGACACTGTTAGGCTTCCTATTTATCCAACTGACCTGGATATGAATTTTATCCCTCCATATTGTCAGCCAAGAAGATTTAGACCCTGTGAATATTACGCACCTTGTCTATTCTGTTGGCTAATTCCTAACTATACTATGGAGAGGCCTAGTTATTTACCTTAACTGAATGATGAAACTGATGCTTACTCATATGCATAAAAATAGTATTCTGGAAATGCTCCTCTTAGTACTCGCTTTTGTATCAGTAAAGGGGCAGGAACCTATTTCCCTACATACAGATAAGCCCTTTTACGTAGCAGGAGAAAGGATATGGTTTTCCGCTTACGTATTAGGGGGACAGGGGAAGGCGATATCAGAGGGGAATATGCTTATCTCTCTTTATGACCAGTCGGGTAGAAAGGTCCATGACCATCTGGTCGCTATAGAAGAGGGAAAGGCTGTAGGGGATATGTACCTGGATGAAGTGCTAGAAACAGGAAATTATCTGTTACGATTTGTAAGCCCGGATGTGAAGGTGGGACAAATGTATGTACAGGATGCTATTCTCCCCATTCTTCATCCCTCTTTGCTACAAAATATCCGAATTTCAGAAGCGACTTCTGAGCCTTTATTTTCGGGAGAAATCCCTTCCTCAAGCCTGGGAGCTGGAGTAAAGCTATCCACCTTCTCCCCTGGAGCCAGTCAAAGTGTGGAGTTGGATATACCCGGAGGAGCAAATGCAAATATTTCTGTAGTGGTTCGCCATCTTTCTCAAGTAGGAACGGAAGAGATCACTTGGTTACCTGGCTCTTTTGTCTCTCAATCTTCCCTATTGGAACAAAACTCAGACAGCTGGAATGTATCCGCTGGTCTTTCTAAACCTGATGGCGGAATCATCCCGGCCACTGTGAACGCGTACTGGGTAGAGCAGGATAGCCAGATATTGGCTAAAGTTTCTGAGGGGAAGCTTATGCTAACCCTTCCTAAAAGATCGGGAACCCAGCATTTCCAACTGCTGGATGCCAGTCCTTTCCCAGACCATAATTTTCAGGCAGAGTGGAACCAACTTTCAGATCTGGAAATCCCCCTTCCTAATATTCCTAAAATGGGAGAATTATCTGAAGTGCAGAAAAATTACCTCTACTGGTCCCAGAGGAGGAAACTGGTAGAGAGACTCTTCCAAATAAGCGCTTTGGAAGCTGTGGAAGAAGATCAAACCTTAGTCAGAACCAAGCCTGACAAATCATATTCTTCTCAAAAGTATCTTGCTTTTAAAGACTTGGAGGCCTTTTTTAAGGAGGTGCTTTCCCCAGCGGTTAAGGTGGTGAATACTAAGGAGGGAAAGTCCATTCGTATGCTCAACTTTGATTCACGGGTAAGGTTTACCCAGCCCCCCCTGATATTTTTGGATGATTACCTGATGAAGGACATTACTCAGCTATGGGAAATAAACTGGAACAATGTAGACTATATGGAGGTCTTCGGATCCCATGAGGCTATCTTCCCTCGTTTTGGTCCCATGGGGCAGGGCAGGGGAGTTCTTCGCTTGTTTACCAAAGGGAGACAGGATTTCACTGGAAAGATTGATTTCTTACCCACTTATGAGTTGGAAGCCTACGCAAGTAAAAACAGATTTTTTATTTCAGAGAGTAATCAGGAAACACCTGATCTCCGACCCATATTGTTTTGGGATGGAGAGATGAAGCTTACGGAGGAGGGGAAACTAAGGTTGGATTTCCCACAGTCTGACTTGAGGGGTGACTTTCTAATTGAGATCAAAGGCTTATCATCTACTAACACCATTTTTGAAGCCTATCATACTTACTCTGTAGAGTAGTCCCCTATTTATTTATTCTGTCAGGGTGATAAGGCTATGAGGCGGTACGCTTATTTTTGTTTCTAACCTTACTACCCCTTTAGACGCATAAGGCTCACGCTCTACAGTTTGGATGAGTTTCATATTCTTATCTGTCATGGGTCCACTAAGGTCAATTGATAGCTCTTTATCCCCTGTGTTCACCATGACTATGACCAGTTTGTCTTCCTTGGTAAATGCCAGACAAAGTAGGTCATCATCATCATCTTTAATGCCAATTCGCTGAAACCCTGGACGTATATGTCTGTAGAAATGCCTGGATACATGATATAGGTAGGTTCTCTTTCCATTCTGTAGAAACGCTTGATTACCTCCTTCACTCATTTGCCAATATACCCAGGCAGAGGCATTTCCATATTCAATGGCGTTGTACATGGACTTTGCGAGTTCCATCCCTCCTTCTATGCTCATGGCATCAAAACCGGAAGTTTCCGTCATCCAGACCTCTTTATCAGCTTGCTCAGCCAGGCGGTAAGTTTCCTGCCAGCTAGAGGGACCTTCATCAGAAGGGTCTATGCCGTTGTTGCGGTAGTTATGTATGGCAAAAATATCCGTTAGCCTACTGGCTTCAGGATCATTCATGATAGCTTCCAGATATTGGCGGATATGCCAAATACTCTGGACATCTTCTGGAGCAAACAGCTTGGTTTCTATGCCTTCCTGCTCAAATCTGAGACCTACTACTTTGATTAATTCTTTGAGACTACTGAAACTGTGGACACAAGAAGCATAGAACTGAGAGAATCTAGGTTCATTTTGGACACTTAAGGCGTAGAGATCTATACCCGCTTCCTGCTTCAGGATTTTCACGTAGGCTAGGCAGTACTCAGCAAACTCTTCATAGTTTTCCAGCTTCAGCTGGTTAGTGCTAAGCCCAGGCGTATCTGTATATTTCGGGGCACTATTCTGATCTGAAGTACCATTTCCCCTGTGGTCGTTATGTTTCATCCAGATAGGCGGTGACCATACCGTAGCAATGAATTTCTCCACACCGGCTTCCTGCATGGCCTTTAGGTAGGGTAAGTGCTGTCCCAAGTGGCTATCTACACCTGGCACTTCTGAAGTGATATTGAAGGCAGATAAGTCCAGATCATTAGGATCATCATTATCATTGATATGCTCGAAAGAAATAGGAATGTTATCTCGCAGAATGGTGATACCTAGCTCATTGACCATCTGATCTACAAAGTCAGCTGTGAAAAAGGGTTCACTTGCCCACCATACCTTTTGTGCACCAAATCCCCCAAAGCCCTGCATGCTCTGATAGGTAACGGTTGGGTCCAGTTGTACACTTACTTCCCTGCTTTCAATAACCGGAGGTGTAGGAGGCGCAATGATAGGCCCATCCACAGAGGGCTCATCACATGAGATAAGTCCTCCCAGGGAAAAGGTCATCATAATGGGTCTGAATAGGGTAAGTAGG
The DNA here is from genome assembly GCA_039184535.1 of Bacteroidota bacterium. Classification (GTDB taxonomy): domain Bacteria; phylum Bacteroidota; class Bacteroidia; order J057; family J057; genus JBCBKZ01. Next base: position 5,399 of record JBCDBC010000032.1, read on the forward strand.
TCCATGGTAGTCATTTTTATCTGCTTTCTGGTAGTTACTAAAAAGCCGAGAGGTGGCTGACATGTAGTATCCTGACTTAGCCTTTCATGATTTTTCTCTCCATTAAAAGAGAGAAAAAGAGGAATGTCCTATCCCTAAGAGAATTTTTCTATTTTTGGCTATGCTTACAGCAAAAGGAATAGAAAAGTATTACGGTAGTCTGCATGTGTTGAAGGGAGTAGATATAGAATTATCTACCGGGGAGGTTATGGCCTTAGTCGGCACCTCAGGGGCAGGGAAAAGTACTCTCCTACAGGTACTGGGAACCCTGGATCAGGCAGATAAGGGAACAGTACAGTTTGAGGGGAGAGACATACTGGGTCTTAATCGCAAACAGCAGGCTACCTTCAGAAACGAACACCTAGGGTTTATTTTTCAGTTCCACCACTTGCTACCAGAGTTTACGGCACTTGAGAATGTCTGCATTCCCGCCTTCATAGCTGGCGTGAACAAACAGACAGCCATAGAGAAATCCACTGCTTTACTGGATAGACTCGGTCTGAAGGAACGCTTACAGCACAAGCCCTCGGCCCTTTCAGGTGGGGAGCAACAACGGGTAGCCGTAGCCAGAGCCATTATTAATGATCCTAAGCTTGTATTGGCAGATGAACCTACGGGAAACCTGGACAGTGCCAATAGTCATGCCCTCTATGAACTCATCTTTGAGTTAGCCCATAGCATGAACGTAAGCTTCCTGATAGCTACGCATAATCTGGAATTGGCAGCTAAGGCTGATAGAAGCGCCCAAATAACTGATGGAGTAATAGTAGCTGCTTGATTATTCTTCCAAAAAATTGTTGAAGTCCAGCTTATCCTGATGGATAATGACCTTGTCATTAATCAATCTGCTAAGGGGAAAAACTACGTATTCCTTTCCAGTAAAAAGGGTGAGGGAAACATTGGTCATCTTGACTATCTGTCCCTTGAAGTTATCTATACTGATCACCTGTCCTACCTCAAAGTTACCTCTGGTGTAGAAAGAGGTTAAAATGCTGGATAAGACGTTTCTGGCAGCAAAGCCATAGGCTATGGCAAAGGCTAAGAAGACACCCCCTAGTATGATATAGATGTTAGACGTTATGATGTCGGTATTAATGCCAGCTTGATTGAGAGAGGTGATGATGATGGCAATGAGGAGGATATAGAAAACCCCATTACTCATAGCTCTCCAGGCTGAGATCCCAAATGTTTTGGCAGAACGGGCAATCATCCCCTTAATGGCATCTGCTATGTAGAAGCCGATAGCCAGAATGATGAAAGCGGTAAACAGCTTAGGCAAGTAGGCTATCAAGGCTCCTACCTGTTCCGTAACTATGTTCAACCCTATGGTCTCCGCAGCGGAAAGAATGAAAATCAGCATCAATACCCAGTAGATGAAGTTCTTGATAATACCCACAGGTTTTACGGAGATATGATTTTCTCTGAAGGTCTCAGTGTCATTTAGCTTATCCGCCAGTTTATCCAGCCCTATCTTAGTGAGGACTTTGGCTATTATTGAGGAAACCACTTTAGATAAGATCCAACCAATCAGCAGAATAGCGAGAGCCCCAAGTAAATCAAAAAGGACTGGCAGAAGTTCACCAAAAACATTGGTAAAAGATTCCATGATCTTTTCCGTAAAGCTCGTTTGGAGGAGTTGAAGGGAAAATGAGTGGTTCATGTGAGGTAAATTAGGTAGATGCTTTCCGTAAAATACTAGTCTTCAGGTTGTTTATCAGCATTACCATCTTCATCAGAAGATTCTTCAGGATCACTTAACAGCTTGTTAGCTAAGGGTTCAGAAGGTAAAGAGGGCTGTGAAATAGAGGCAGATAAGGACGCGCCAAAGGTTGAACCTGCTTTACTGGTAAACAGATCCACCATCCCCATCAAGAGTTTTATGGTCTCTAGTTGGCCAAGTGTTTCTTCCCTTATTCTATCAGGAAGTACCGCCCGGGGCTCTATGTCCTTAAAATTATTTCCCATTACAAGATGGCTTCCATTTCCTTTACAATTTCTCTCACTCTTTTCCTTGCTCTAGCAAGACGCATTTTTACCGCACTTTCTGAAATTTCCAGTGTAGTCATGATCTCTTTGATAGGAGTATCATCCTGATATTTCATCAGGAGGATCATCTTATCTTCTGGAGAGATCATATCAAGTGCCTTCTTAAGATGCTCAGCCCTGATAGACAATAGCTCTTTCTCATCATCATCATCCGGAACATCTAGTCTGTCATCTATATCTACCTTTTTGACCTTATGTATTTTTCTGTACTGTTCTACACAGTAGTTATAGGTAATGGCATAAAGCCAGGTAGAGAATCTACTGTTCCCCTTGAATTTAGAAAGTTGGTAAAACACCTTCAAGAAAATCTCCTGTACCATGTCCTGGGCCTGCTCTTCATTCTTAACAAAACTTAAGCACTTTCGATACACTTTGTTGGCATATCGATCATACAAAATACCAAAATGCTCTGTTGACCCTTTAGTGGTCACCAGGGCAATTAATTCGTCGTCCGTTAAGGTAGATGTGGGCCTAGACAATGGCAATCATTAAATTCTGGTATTCTGATGCGCATAATATACTTAAGTCACCATAGATCAGAAATTATTTTCAAAGAAAAACCCGCTAGCCTGGCTAACGGGTCTTTTATCTATATGTTTTCAGTATTAATTTCTGTACATCACCTGATTTACGGCCTCTATGATTCTTTTTGGGTTAGGTAGGAAAGTATCTACCAATACGGAAGAATAAGGAAGAGGCACATCTCTACCAGTAACCCTTACCACTGGTGCATCTAGATAATCGAATGCCATGCGCTGGATTTTGTAGGTAAGTTCTCCAGCCATAGCAGCCAGTGGCCATGACTCCTCTACAAATACACATCTATTGGTTTTCTTCACAGATTCTATGACTGTATCATAGTCTATAGGTCTTATAGACATGAGATCTATCATCTCTACCTCTACCCCATCCTTAGCTAGCTCATCACAGGCAGCCAGTGCTACATGGACCATTTTTCCATAACTGATGATGGTTACATCAGTACCAGGCCTTTTGATGTCTGCTTTACCAATAGGAATCAGGAAGTCATCTCCTTCAGGTACTTCTCCCTTTTCTCCATACATCTGCTCAGACTCCATCACGATAACAGGATTCTCATCTCTGATAGCGGTTTTTAGTAGACCTTTTCCATCCTTAGGAGTAGAAGGAACTACTACTTTGAGCCCTGGGGTATTCGCGTACCAGTTATCAAAACTCTGTGAGTGAGTAGCTGCTAGCTGACCAGCAGAACCGGTAGGTCCTCTGAATACGATGGGGACGTGGTACTGTCCACCACTCATCTGGTACATTTTAGCAGCATTATTGATGACCTGGTCTATAGCAACCAAAGAAAAGTTGAAGGTCATAAACTCTATGATGGGCCTTAATCCTACCATAGCTGACCCTACGCCTACGCCTGCAAACCCAAGCTCTGAAATAGGTGTATCAATCACCCTTTTAGGCCCAAACTCTTCCAGCATTCCTTGGCTGACCTTATAAGCCCCGTTATACTCAGCTACTTCTTCTCCCATTAAGTAAATGGACTCATCCCTTCTCATCTCTTCGCTCATAGCCTCGCGGAGGGCTTCTCTAAATTGTATGACTCGCATGTGTGTATTGTTCTTATTTGAAGCCCTAAGTTAGATAAAAATACCTTTTGGCAGCAAGTAAGCACCAAATTCCTTTCTCTTATTTGAAGGCAAAATTTTGTCTATAGAACCCCTCTGCTTTCTTTTGTCTCAAAATTTTAGCTCTTCCTCTATTTTTGACTCAAAAAGCGTATATTTATGTGTATTATTAGTTGAATCTTTCCAACTAATAATACGTATTTAAGGTTCGGTTACAGTAGAAATCAACAGAACATATGAACGATTTTTTTGACGAAAGCGTCCGCTCTGAACAAGTAGAATCCAAATACAGAGCCAGTAGTGCCGCCAATGAGTTTCTGAGGCAAGTATTTGTGGTGATGGGACTGGGACTACTAATCACTGGTCTTACTGCCTGGTTTTTTGCTCAGAATATAGAATCCTTTGCCTTTCTGTACACAGGATTCATGAGATGGGTGGTGATGTTGGCTCCGCTTGGCTTTGTAATTTATTTCTCTGCTAGGTTCCATAAAATGAGCTACACGGCTGTGAATATTACATTTGCCTCTTATGCCATGGTGAATGGGATCAGCTTAGCCTTTATATTTCTGGTTTATAGTCTCGGCTCAGTTGCCCAGACATTCTTTATCACAGCAGGTACCTTTGGTGTTATGGCCTTAATAGGAATGACCACCAAGATGGACCTGACCAAAATGGGATCCTACCTCTACATGGCCCTGATAGGGATCATCATCGCGATGGTAGTGAATTTCTTCCTTCAGTCTTCTCTGATGGACTATATCATCTCTATCATAGGCGTAATAGTTTTTTCCGGACTGACAGCTTATGATGTACAAAAACTGATGAGAATAGGTAGCCACGCAGATATGGAAAGTGAGAATACCAAGAAGTTTACCGTAATGGGAGCCTTAATGCTTTACCTGGACTTCATCAACCTATTCTTATTCCTATTGAGATTCTTCGGAAGCAGAGACTAGGATTTTTCTTAATAATTATAAAAATACAAAGCCGAACCCATTCCAGGTTCGGCTTTGCTTATGAACTATTCTCAGATACTTATACACATTCTAATACTGGATCAGCTACAAACCAGAAGATAAGTAAGGCTGCCAACAGGCCCAGGGCCAGGAAGATCAGGATCACCCTAATTCCATCCTTCTTGATACAGTCTCTTCTCACGTACAAGAACATAAAGAGGATTAGCAGGATGAGACAGATAATTATGAATATGACCGGTAATTCACATGGCAATAGTAGGAAGGAGGTTATGGTAGCACCCAAGGCTCCTGCACTTCCTATAGCCAGCCAATCACAAACGGTTCGCTTACACTCCCTTTTAGCAGTATAGATGAGCCACCAGCCCAGAGAAAGGATAAAGCCTATGGCCGAGAAGGATATGCCTACCATAGGTAGTGATTCACCCGGAGCCTTATCCATGACATCTGTTACATAGCAAACCAGTAAGCTGGAAAGCGTCATGGCCAGGAAGAATCCTACTATATAGGGGATGATTCTACACCAAAAATGAGATACAGGAGTTCCTATCACGATGTTTAGACTCTTGGCAGAGGAACACTTACCCGGCCCGAAGGAGGTAACTTCTACCCAGCAGTTGACTTCTCTACCTGGACGTGGACGGGGAAACACTTTGGTGATGGTATTCTCCGTAGTATAATCTACCATACCGGGACCCCAGAACCATTTGTATTTGGTAGGGCTTCCACTTCCCCCACTGACGCTGGCTCGGAAGGTTACCTCCACTTTATCATTGTTGATGCTCTTCTGCTCTATGATCTTTACCTCTGTTACCACAGGACATTCAGGCGGGCAAACTGTACAAACAGCACTGGCTGTAGGCGTACACTTATCTGGTCCTACGCCTTTACAAACTACGGCATGGATCTGGCACTCTTGTCCTGCCTCAGGAACCTCAAAGATATGTTCGGCTTTCGGGCCGGTAGTATATTCGATGTCAGTCCCATCATCCCAGTCCCAGGTAAATCTCTGAGGCATTTCTCCACCAGATACAGTTACTTCACAGACAACTTTCAGTCTATTGTCCTGAAGTTTTTCTTCTGTCATGTGCATGTCTGTAAAGAGCGGGCAGCATTTCCTGGGGACTTCAATGATCATAGCCTTCTTATCTAGGCAGCTTCCTGGTCCTTGCGCTGTAACCTCTCCTATGTACTCATCAGACTTCTGTTCCTCACATCCATAGCGGATAGGGAAGCTGTGCGTATGGGAAGGTGTTTTAGATTTCTCTGGTTCACTTCCATCTCCCCAAGTCCAGATAAATTCTGTAGGCTTCCATCCATTTGAGGGAGTTACTTCAGCAGTCACTTCAGAATTTGTTCCTACTTCTTTGGCCTTCCAGGAAACTTTTTCTATGCTTCCTCTGAGGCCAGAGATGGTAACGGTCTCTTCATATACACCATCAGTACACTCTTCCGGGCTTTCCCAGCTTACCCTGATTTTATAGGTTTTGGGTTCACAGTAGTGCACTGGGTAAATATGACTAGCTGCTCCAGTAGAGGTGGTAATCGCAGAAGATCCATCTCCCCAATCCCATTTGAACTTGTTAGGAGCTGGACCGGAGATTAATGTAGCAATGGCATCTACTTTAGTGCCTTGACCTGTAGGCTGCTCAAGTTCTATGGATACATTTACGACTGGACAGCCATTAGGTGGAATAGAGATCAGGTCCTCAACATCAAATCCACACATTTGTCCTGGACCTTCACATTTAACGTGTACTTTATATTCCTTAAGTGCCTCTTTTTTAGGAAACTTAAAGGACAGCTCTGGTATGACGGTAGTTTCTGAATGAACTTCTCCACCCCCTTTTTCAATGACGGTCCATGTATAAGTAGTGGACTCTGGTGCGTTAGGGTCTGAAGGGATTACGGTGAAGTCGTAGCTGACTTCTATGGCATTATCAGCAACTATTTTGCTATTAAGATGTCCATTCTGAATACAAGGACAAGGGGGAATCTCAAATTCTGAAACGGTTCTACAGATCTCCACCCCATTATCTGTAAATACGACAGTAACGGTTCCTTTTAGAGGATTCATTTGGCCCAGCCGGTCTTCGTAGGAATGTGTTACACTAGTCTCATCTGAGGCTGTATTTCCATCTCCGAAGTCCCACTTAATAGAGGAAGGACTTCCACAGCTAAGTTGGATTCCTAGTTTGTAGGATACAGAGGTACCTTCCTTCTCTGTTTCTCTTACACTTACAATGGGCGATTCTGGACAGCTATATAGGGCGATTGGCTCTCCACTTAGGGGAAATTCTCCTCTTCCATCTCCGGCTGGAGTTACTATAAGGGTCCATCCTTCTATCCCTCTTTTTAATTCATCCAGATACTTCTTGTGAAACTTTTTCTGTGTTAGCTGAAATTCTTCATTCAAAAAGACGGTTCCTCCTTCTTTAATCCCAAAGTAGGTGGGGAAGCCTGAAACACAGCCAAACAACCTGGTAGTATGACAGGAGACTACTGTAGGTTTCGTTCCACTCAGGTCCATTTCTTTCTCCAGATAGTATCCTCCTACTACCTGGAAAAATTCTCCTGCTTTTTGACGGTTGGGAATTCGGGCATTCAGGAGCTGGGAAGGGGTAAGCCTCCTGGCTTGGATCTCCATGCCTGGAGCAGCTTCTGTAAAGAGAACTGCACAATGGTGTCCTGCATTCACAATTTCTCTCATATGGGGATCATTATGATCTCCTAGTGAAATGCTGGTATCACTTCTTCTTATCGGGCCGGATCGAGTTTCAAATCTTTCTACCAGCAAATGGTCGATTTTGCATAGGTGGTTCATGACTGTTTGGGTTGAAAATGGGTGATACTCTCTTACTTGGCTGAAAAATGATTACAACTTATACGTATGTTTGAAAAGTATGATTTTTCAAAAAGTAAGAAATCGTATAAATAGGAAGGATACTTTCACAATCGAAAGTATTACGCATACCTTAAATAGTATATGCATTTAGCCCTTCAGGTAACAGGGAGGAAGGGTAAGGGGAGGAATGTAAAGGGTAGTTGGTAGGCTGGGATCATGATTTGCTTTAAGCAGAACAGTCATATACAGCCGGGTCCACTACTAAAATGTACCACTTTCCGTCTATCAATCCCAAAGATAGGGAAATATAATCCTTGGTAGAAATAAATTCATGGGTGATGGCGGCTTCTACTTTGGTAGCAGCCGCTAAATCAGTTTTAGAGTACTCGGCATACTCATACTCAGAAAGCGCCTTCATAAGTTTGCTCACCCTATCATAAGAAGGTATTTCAGCTAGAAAACATCCTTCCTTGCTAAATCCTTCACAGTTAAAATTTGGA
>JBCDBC010000033.1:0-13372 GCA_039184535.1 Bacteroidota bacterium
ATAAACGTCAAAATGTCATTCACCTTCACTTATTTTTGCCATTCTTGCGCAAAAAAAGGATTGGTACACCCCTTGTAAAGTAGGGAGTGTATGTCAATCAATAAAAAGTTAAACCCACAGTATAAGGATATGAAATTAGTAAGAAGAAATTCAGATTGGTTTTTCCCCTCCCTCATCAATGATTTTTTCAACGATGAAGTATTGGACAACAGAATTGCAAAGAGAACAGGATTCAATACGCCTGCAGTAAACATTAGCAAGTCTGAGGACAGCTTTACAGTAGAAGTAGCCGCTCCAGGAATGAGCAAAGAGAACTTCTCTATCAACGTGGAGAAACATGTACTGACCATCAAAGCAGAAGTGAACAACGAAACCACTGAAGAAGGAACAGATAATACATATACCCTTCGCCAGTTCGGTGCCTACTCCTTCAGTAAAAGCTTCAGATTACCTGAAACTGTAAATGAAGATGGTATCAGCGCTGCCTACGAAAACGGAGTGCTTAACGTAGTACTACCCGTTGCGGAAGAGGCGAAACCAAGCCCAAAAGCAATTGAAATAGCATAAAGATGTGTGAATTGGTTTAAGAGGTTTTTCGGATAGTGATGAAGAGGGGGACAGGACATATACTGTCCCCCTTTTTTTTCGTAAGAAGAAATGTACATGTAGATTGTGGTTGAAACGGCAAGTCTAATAGCTTATGGATTATTATAACATACTTGGAGTAAGCAGGAGTGCAAGTCAGGATGAGATCAGGAAGGCTTACCGGAAACTTGCTATGAAGTATCACCCAGATCAGAACAAAGCAAAGGAGGCGGAAGAAAAATTCAAGAAAATCTCTGAAGCCTATGAGGTGTTGGGGGACCCTGATAAACGATCTAAATATGACCAGTTTGGTTCCAGATGGAAGAATGCGGAAAAAGCAGGGCAAGCAGGATATGGATTCGGAGGAGATGATTTCTTTAGAGATAATAGGGGGTTCTCGGATTTCTTCTACCAGATGTTTGGTGGGAATGGAGGCTTTGGAGGAGCTCCCAGATCCAGTAAGGGAGGAGATTTGCAGGGTGATGTAGAGGTTACCTTTGAAGAAGCGTATCACGGAACCAGCAGAACCTTTAGTCTCCACGGAAAAAACCTGAGAATTCAGATAAAAGCAGGAATAGAAGACGGGAAGAAGTTAAAGCTGAAGGGTAAAGGAAATCCAGGCGTAAATGGAGGCCTTCCGGGGGATTTGTATTTACAGGTACATGTGAGTCCACATTTACAGTTTGTCCGGACAGGGATGCATCTCAGAACAGACCTCTCAGTAGACGTGTTTACGCTCATGTTGGGAGGAGAAATTGAGGTGCCTACCCTAAATGGAAAGGTGAAGGTCAATCTGAAGCCAGAAACTCAGCCAGGAAAGAAGATTAAGTTGAGCGGAAAGGGATTTCCTAAGGATGAGAAGAAAAATGTGTATGGGAATCTTTACGTTACCCTCAATGCTAAGATCCCGAAGAACTTATCTGCGCGGGAAAAAGAGCTGATAGAAGAATTAGCCAGGCTCAGGACTTCATAGATAATGACACACAATAGATTAGCCACAGATGTAAGACATGATCCCATCTCTTATATCTGTGGCTAACTTTTTCTCCTTTCTAAGAGTCTACCTCTCAATATAAACCGGCACACGGAAAACGTAATTCAGCTGGGATAAGGTTAATGGCTTTATCAAAAACCCTTTTACCTGATCAAAGGTAAACGCCTTTTGTCTTTCTTCCTTTTCTATAGCAGAAGTGAGTATAAGCACATCCCAGGTCAAGGACCTTTTGGAGAGTTCTTCCAGCATTTCCCAACCATTTTCTCCTTTCAGGTTAATATCCAGGAAAAATATATCAGGCTCAGGTACATCCTCATTTTCTACTGCAGCCAGAACTTCCTTAATACTTGAGAAAATATAAGGCGTGATGTCCGGATAGTATTTCTTGATGAGTTGCTTAAAAATCAGCTGTAGTACCGGACTATCATCCAGTAAATAGATGTTGGAAACCTTTTCCTTTCCCCGCCACTCGGAAGAAAATACATACTGATCTAAGTAGGGATCTATATGATTATGCAGATCAAAAATAGTCTGATCCAACTGATCTGCAGCAGATTTTAGTTTGGCTATTACCCCCAGGTCATCAGCTTCTATATCCAGCATTTCCACCAGGCCCATAATATTCGCTACCGGTCCCCTGATTTCATGAGAAGCTATGTGGTGGTAAGCTTCTATCTGATTACTCTTTTTGCGAAGCCTTTCCTGAAGTAACAAAATCTCTTCCTTCAACTCTTCAGGTGCATCAGCCATCTCTGTTAATATTTCACCCACATTCTCTTGTAAGTTTTGTACTGCAGGAGAGAGCTGAACAAACTGCTGGATTCGCCTTAACCTGGCGTTAACCGCAGCTTCCAGTTCCTTATAGCTAAAGGGTTTATAGAGGTAATCGTCTGCCCCCAGGTTCATCCCTGTTCTGGCATCTTCATAAGAGGTTTTAGCCGTAAGAAAGAGAAAAGGCGTAGCAGCAAAGGCTTCCCTTTTTCTGATTTTTTGTAAGAGGGCATACCCATCCATTTCAGGCATTTTCACATCACAGATAATGATATCTGGTTTGTGATTATCCAAAACGCTTAGTGCTTCCTTCCCGTTGGAGGCGGTCAAGGTATCGTACTTCCTGATGTCAAAAAAAACTTTGAGATTTTCTCTTAGCTCCTTTTCATCTTCAATGATTAAAATTGTAGGCATGTCAGGACATGTGACTTTAAATTTGTAACAAGGAGGTAAATCTGGAAGGTAGAGTAATAAACATTAAATTCACAGCCTGGGCGTGGGCAACTAATTTTCCCTAAATCTTTTCATGACTAACCTAAAATAATGAGATTCCTTCTAATATTCAACGATTGAGCCAATTTTATACATGGATCGAACATTATTTCCATGCCATCTTCAGATTAATAGAAATATTTATTTGAACTATTGGAATCAGGTAAGAGAATGGTCATAAATCTTCTGAAAGATGCCAAAAAATAATAGTTGGGAATGGGGAGTTTGTATATTTCTGCTAGTCGTTTTCTTCTGGCTGGAACTAAGCATAGGTTCTGTAAGCATAAAAACGGAAGAGCTATTTCAAATTCTCCTGGGAAACACAACTGGTATTAGTGAAGGTAGCATCAACATCATCCTCAAAATCAGGCTCCCACGAGCTTTTGCTGCAGTCTTTGCCGGAATGTCTATTTCTACCGCCGGATTATTAATGCAGACCTTATTCAGAAATCCTTTGGCAGGGCCTTCCGTTCTGGGAATTACAGCAGGTTCCACCCTCGGGGTTTCCATCATCACCCTAAGCAATGGCTTAATTACAGCTAATTACTTCATCTCCCAGTTTGGCTGGGGGAAAAGCAGCTTAATTATCACGGCCTCTATCCTGGGAGCCATGGCCATACTTCTCATTCTGTTCTTCATTTCTCCCTTTGTGAGAGACAACCTCATTTTACTTCTCATCGGGATAATGATAGGACAGTTTACCATCGCCATGATCAGCATCTTTCAATACATAAGTTCTCCTGAACAAATACAGACCTATATCCTATGGACACTGGGTTCACTCTCTGGCCCTAGTCGCAATCAGGTATTTCTAATGGGTGCAGTCAGCCTGATATTTATTTTCTTCACCTTATTCATGGCAGGCAAATTAAATATCTGGCATCAGGGAGAAAGTTTCGCCCAAAGCGTGGGACTAGCCCCTACCCAGGTACGTCTATTTACCATCCTTCTTGCCGGAGGATTGACAGGAACTATCACTGCCTTTTGTGGTCCCATAGGCTTTGTGGGCATAGCTGTTCCCTTCCTTGCCAGAGTATGGAGAAAGACGGATGATCACAGACAAGTACTTCCCGCCACCTTACTACTAGGTGCCATTATTATGTTGCTATGTGATTTGATTTCTCAACTTCCGGGAAGCCAGCGTGTTCTTCCCCTAAATGCCGTTACTGCTTTTTTAGGTGCCCCTATCGTTATATTGCTCATTGTGAGAAACAGGAGATTAAGACATACTTTCTAAGCTGAATATTAGTGGTAGAAATACAGGCACATACACACTTATTCAGAAGCGAAAAGCTACAGATAGGCTTTACGGGCAAGCGAGGCAAAGCCAAACTCCTTTTGGACGGACTGGAGCTAAGCCTTTCTCAAGGAGAGTTTGTTTGTCTGATAGGTGTAAATGGATCTGGGAAAACCACTCTCCTGAAAACACTGGGAGGCCTCCATCCTAAACTATCAGGAGACATTTTTTGGGATGATGCAGAAATAGATGCTCTTTCTCTAAAAGCGCTTTCTACACTTAGAAGTATCTCACTGACTGATTCCTATCAAAGTGCCAATCTCAATGTGCTCGAATTTATTTCTCAAGCAAAATGGCAGTCTTTTAACTGGAAAGGGAAGCTTCCTACAGAAGAACAGGACCGGATCCACCAAATAGCAGAACAGCTGCAGCTTACCAATTTTCTCTCCACACCAGTTTTTCAACTGAGTGATGGGGAACGCCAAAGAGCTATACTGGCCAGAGCCTTGGGACAGGATTGTGAGGTCATTCTCATGGATGAGCCTCTTTCTCACCTGGATGTGATCCATAAACATCAACTGATGACAGAGCTACGAAAGATCTGCCATGAGGAAGGGAAGGGGATTGTGGTTTCTACCCACGACTGGGAACTTGCGCTTAAGTATGCTGATACCCTTTGGTGGATCACTCATGAACAGGGGTTGCTTGTTGGTGGTCCGGAGGATATTATGTTATCCGGTTTCACAGAAGCTTATCTTGAGAATTCTCCTATAAAATTGGATCTGGCCCAGGGGAAGATCATCACTCATACTCAGGCAAACCATAGTGTCCAACTTAGCGGAGATCCCATCCCTTATTTCTGGACCCAACATGCGCTCCAAAAGATCAAGGTTCATCCTACAAATGATTCAGATACGGACTTCGCTATTCAAATTCACGCCCAAAAGGATGGCTACTTATGGGAATTTCATTCTACATCTGGAAAAAAGACCTATGAGAAACTGAGTTTGCTGATCAGAGAATTGGAGAAACTGCTCGCTACTTCCTAAACTTGTAGCCGTAACTCGAACAGAATACTACCATGCCCTTAGTCGATTCAAATTATTCCGCTCCTAACTGGCTGAAGAACCCCCATATACATACCATCTTCACCTCCAAGATGAGGAAGCCTCCCAGACCAACCTATCAACGGGAGAGGATAGAAACGCTGGATGATGATTTTCTGGACCTGGACTGGTCCAAAGTAGGCAGTAAGAAACTGGTCATTCTCCTTCACGGCCTGGAAGGCGGAGCCGACTCCAACTATATATTAGGCATGGCTTCCTATATGAATGAGCTTGGTCTGGATGTTCTCGCCCTAAACTTCAGAAGCTGTAGCGGGGAAATGAACCGTCAGCTTAGGGTATACCATTCCGGAGAAACTACTGATACAGATTTTGTCCTTTCTCATGTAGAGAAGAATCATTCTTACAAGGATGTTTTCCTGGTAGGCTTCAGTCTTGGAGGGAATGTCTGCCTAAAGTTTCTAGGCGAACAAGCAGAAAAGGGACCTTCAAGGGTTAAGGCTGCCGTCGCAGTTTCCGTTCCGGTGGATTTGGGAAGCGCCAGCCACCAGCTAGACTATGGTCCTTCTCTCAACAAGGTCTATGTCCTCAGATTCATCCTCTCCCTCAACAAAAAGCTCAAAATCAAGCAGCAACAGTTCCCAGACCGAATTCAGATTCCCAAACCTCTTCCGAAAACCCTCTTCGGCTTTGATGATACATTTACGGGGCCACTTCACGGATTTGCCGGAGCGGAGGACTATTATACGCGTTCCAGTTCTAAGCCTTACTTGTCAAAAATTCAGGTCCCTACCCTTCTAATTAATGCTTTGGATGATCCCTTCTTGAGTGATCAATGCTATCCTACTGATATAGCTGAAGCTCATCCCTATTTGTTTCTTGAAATGCCAAAGCAAGGGGGCCATGTAGGCTTTAATCCGGGCGGAAGAAGAGGGTTCTTTTGGTCAGAAAAACGCGTAGGAGAATTCTTGAAGGAATACCTGTAGGGGTGAATTTATTCGCCATTCAAATCCTGTGGAAGTTAAAACAGCCACTACATTTTTCATGAATCCACCATTTGAATGGTGGCTATGGTCTACCTCAATTCCACTTCCTTTAACCTATCTACTATTCTGTGAGCAGCAGGGCACACCTCCACATTCTTCATGGTAAGGGGAATCACTTTCTTAAAATTCACTCGGGAGGTATGTGGATATTCTCTACAGGCTTTAGGACGGACTTCGTAGATGCTACAGTAAAGATCCGTTCCTAGGAAGGGACAGGGCGATTCATTTAATACATAATCTTCATCCTCATCCAGGTGTAAGTAGGTTTCTACAAACTGGCCTGGCTTCATTCTAAGATGTTTAGCTATGCGGCTAATATCGTTGTCTGTAAAGACAGGACTAATGGTCTTGCAACAGTTGGCACAAGAGAGGCAGTCCACCTCTTCAAAGACCTCATCATGTAAATCCTTTACAGTTTCATCCAGCTTCTTGAGTTTGCGTTTCCTGAGTTGACGGAGAAACTTCTGGGTCTGAGAACGATTAGTAGCCGCCTTCTCCAGGTCCTTTTTGTAGGACTCATCAAGGTCTTTATATGAAAATTCTCCTTTCACTCAGCTAACAACAAACAGAAATATAATTGGTTATCTCTCTATGCAAAATACACTATCCTATTCTCTAGACTCCATATTGGAACTTCCTAAAGAATTTCGTCGCAATCTAGTTAATTGTTTGAGTGGCTTCAAAAGTGCCAGCCTGGTAGGTACCATTAATAAAAAGAAGATTACCAACCTGTCGGTTATCAGCTCTGTCTTTCATGTAGGTGCCCATCCTCCTCTCATGGGTATGCTTATGCGCCCTCATTCAGTTCCCAGACATACCCTGGAGAACATCTATACCACAGGATTCTACACCATCAACCATATTAAGGAAGACTTCTACCCCAAAGCTCACTATACCTCAGCCCGATTTCCGGAAGAGGAATCAGAATTTACGGGAGCAGGCCTAACCGAAGAATATACTCAAGCACATGTAGCACCTTATGTAACGGAGGCAAGTCTAAAAATTGGACTGGAGTTAAAGGAACATCATACCCTCCAAAATGAAACAGTACTCATAGTAGGTCAAATAGTAGAACTCATCCTACCTGAAGAAGCTGTGCTGGAAGATGGATTTGTAGATCTTAATAAAGCAGGGACGCTGGCTATATCAGGCCTGGACAGCTACCATAAAGTAGAAAGTGGCAGACGATTAGCTTATGCGAAGTATAAGGGGTAGAAATTGGTCCTTGCTTGATCTATTTGAGAAAGTCCAAGGGTAGTTCAAGAACTCAATAGTTTCTTAACCTCTTATACATTTGACAATGTAAGACTCTCCCCACTTTCAATCTCTTGTATACTTAGTTTTATTTTTTCCACCATTCCCACTGTGAAGTACATATCATCTTCATGGACAGATATTAATAGATATGCTTTATTACTCCCTCTCCGAACAATGATTTGTTCTCCTTTATCCACTCTATCGAAGTATTCATTCTGATTTTGCATAAACTCACTACTAGTGATAACAAGCATATTGATTAACTATTTGTAGCTGATGTGTATCAAGATGGTCATAGTGGCACTGACCTTAAAAGGAAAAGGATATTCCCTATTCTGGAGGATCTTGAATAGGCTTAATACTTCTCTGATCCCAAAGCTGATAAATATAGCAGGTTTTAGAGGGTTCTTCTATGTAATAAACCAAGGAGAAGGGAAATCTTCTTGCATATCTTTTTATTCCTTTTTCACTGCGAATAGGCATAATTCGCAAAAATTCTGGACGATTTTTTATTCTTTTCCCGGTATATGGAGCTTTCTCTATTACATCATAGGTATGATCTAACGCAGCTTCAAAATCTTCTGCACCACTTGAAAACTGTTCCTGGTAATAGTCAGCTTGATCAATTACTTGAGCAAGCAATTGATCATCAATAAGAATACGATAACTCATAGACTACGCTTTGCCTTCATTCTATTTTTGAACTCTTCTCGAGAAATGAAGGTTAGCTCTCCTTTTCTATGCGCTTCTAATATCCGGTTCAATTCAGCAGATTGTTCTGGGGTAGGTACATATGGATACTGAGAATCATCGCGCAATACTTCCTCTTCTTCCTTTGAAAGCGAAGACAACCGTTGTTCAATAGCCTCCTGTAGTGGGAGAAGGACTTGAACTGGAAGGTTTTTAATCGTTTCTATTAATTCTGACTGCGTCATAACTGCCTTTTCTCAATTCTTAATATACGAAATTCTGGTCAAACGTTTCCTTATGCCTATGTTAACCCAACTGTAAGTTGAGTGGGGATACTTAATTATTCCCCTCTTATTTCCCCTAAGTCTCTCCCTGATTTATCAGGAAAAATTCCCCAAAGGCTACCCCTTTGAGGAAATATGTAAATCATGTACAATACCTCAGTCTCTACAACACCAATGGCCCCTCAGGAGCTTCAATATCCATAAAGTCTGGTTGCTCGTGGACGATGTCTTGCCACATTGGCTGGAAACTGAAGTAACCTGCTAATGGGAAACCTACTTCATAGTTCCGCGTGCGTAGTGCTACATCATGGCCTATCTTGATGAGTTCTTTGCCAGTTGCTTCTGCTAGTAGCTGAGACTGGCAGGTGCGTTCCATGGTAACAAACCAGAAAATACACTCTTCTATGCTATGGCCCACTGTTAGCAGTCCATGGTTTTGGAGAATAACAGCTTTCTTGTCTGCCAGGGCTACGCCTATTCTATCGCCTTCACTTAATTCTCCTACTACGCCAGTATAGTCATCAAACAGCCCATGATCTTCATAGAATATGCAGGAATCCTGCGTCAGAGGGTCAAGTTTCCTTCCCATAGCAGACCATGTTTTTCCATAGACAGTATGAGAATGCGCCGCTGCAATAACGTCAGGTCTTGCCTTATGTATAGCCGAGTGGATAGCAAAGGCAGCTTTATTTAAGGCTGTATGTTTCCCGGCTACGATCTCTCCTTCTTCATTAACCAGAATAAGATCTGACATCTTCATGCGACGGAAAGACACCCCAAAAGGATTTACCCAAAAGCAGTCAGTATGCTCAGGGTCCCTACAAGTGATATGCCCTGCAACCCCTTCAGAAAAGCCAAACTTCCCGAAGATGCGATAAGCTCCCGCTAATCTTTGCTTTAGGTAATGTCTTTTGTGTTCTACGGTTTCAAATTTGGGGTAAGAAACCATTTTTTCAATGCCAGGAGGATTTGCTACAGCCATGAGGAATAGTAGTTTTTAAATGAGTTATGATGAATGATGGTAAAGGAATATACGCTATTTTTTCCTTATCATCCTCCCACAATCTCATTCGTCACCTTCCCTAACCCATCTCCCCTCACCTCCACCACATCTCCAGCTTTTAGCAAAGCAGACAGGTCTCCGCTGAGTTTGGTAGAGAGTTTTTTGTACCTGTCAAATCCAAGCAGATTCGCCATACGTACCAGAAATCTGGGGGTAGCAAAGGCTACTCCCCCCGGTGTGCCCGTTAATATCATATCTCCTTTTCGAAGGGAAGCCTCGGGATATTTCTGATGGATGAAGCGCAACATCTGGAGGGGTGTATACATCATATCTGAAGTAGACTGAGATTGGCGAACCTCTCCATTTACCAGGGTCTCGATCTTAATACAAGGTATGCTGTTAGTAGTTGGTGTATTCGGAATCCAGATCTGATCACTCATAGGCATAAAGCCCGGAAAGCTTTTGGAAATTCCCCAGAACTCATACCGCTGGCTAGTCCCTTCTCCTAAGACCGCAATGGCCCTGGCAGATAAATCATTGGCTATGAAGAAGCCGAGCTGAGGGATATAGTCATCGCCTGATAATTCATCCATCTTGATGTCCTCTAATAGTACAATGCCCAGTTCTACCTCATAGTCCAGCATGGGAGAAATCTCATCAAAATCTGAGGTAAGTTTTGCCACTACTCCTTCTTCTAGTTCCCCTGCTGCGCCCATGAGTTCTTCCTGAGAAGGCAAAGAGACTTTCATCTCGTCAGTAGTCAGGCTGTGGAGCTTTTTGGTAAAAATGGGAGGGATCTCATCTGGATTATACTCTGAAGCAGTTTCTTCTAAATGCTTGGCATAAGTTAATCCCATCCCATAAATGATGTTGGGAGATGGCAGACTATCCTTCGAAACAAAGCTGCCTTCGGAAATTTCTAAACAGCTAAAATCTGCAGGAACCGGTACTTCTGAAAGTGGACGGAATAGGTAGTATACCAGAACTGTGGTTAGCAGAATTAGACCTATCAGTATGGTTTTAATGATATTCATGGAGGGGATGAGTTAATGGGTGAATGAATGATTGAATTTTGGATGACGTAATGCGTGAATTAAGTAGCTGTAGAGTGGACGCGACTTAACATCAGCTTCTCAAAAATTGGTATTGGATCAAGATTAAGATCCCTTGGTCGCCAGGCTATCTGCCCATCTGGTCTAACTAGAACTAAGGGGGTATCATGAATAGGATACAAGCTACTGGCAAGCGAGCCTGATGGTGAGTTCCTCATCACTTCCTCCACATTGAGCATATGTATCTTATCAGTGAATTCGCTTCCGTATTTTTGCCACCATGCTGCTCCCTCATCATTGCAGAGGAGGGTAAATTTCTCAGGAGAAAGCCAGGTATGTGAGCTCTCCTTCACACCTTCTACCCCTATCCAGAAATGCGGAAACCTCACACCAGGTACCAGAGAAGGGGTATACTCACTGACTCCTTGCTGTGGGATCACTTGGGCTTCCTCCCTTACAATGGCTCCTTCTTCATATGCATAGCCCAGGTCCAGCCCTATTCGATCGAAGTGCTCTGTTTGATCTTTGATGACAGCTTTGACCTTTTCATGTAGCTTGGGATTCTCAGTAATGGCCAAAATCTTTTTGGATAGGCCAGTATGGGCTTTCTCGAGAAGGGCATCTATCCAGCTTTTAGGAAATAGCTTAACAAAGAAACTATTGAGAAACATAGCCTGCCATTTAATGGCGTGCGGGTTTAAGCCCATAGATTGAGGTACTTCCCAAATTTTGAAATAGTTTCTCAGACTTTCCCTACTGTTAAGTTCTATGACAGGTCTGCGCTCCGTTTCATAGGTATCCAGCAACTCTTTCTTAGCCTTTCCCTGCATCACATAAGCCAGCTTCCAACACAGATTTTGTATATCTCCTATCCCGGAATTCATACCCAAGCCTCCCGTAGGGGGGAATCTATGAGCAGCATCTCCGACTAAGAAAGCCCTTCCCTGGCGAAATTTTTCCGCTATCTGGCAGGTCATTCTCCAGAAACTGATAGAGTCAATCTCAAAGGGAATATCAGGATTCCCTAGAGCGGTCAGAATCCGTTCCTTCAATACTTCTTCTGTATAGTCTTCTTTCTTCTCATAAGGAGTAAAAATGGGGAAGTGGTATACCCACCTTTTCTCTATATGATGTGCAATGAAAGTTCCCGGAGCAGCTGGATTCATGATCCAGAATAATTTGGCGGTCTTCTTCAAATAGTCCCTAAGATTTAATTCGAAGTAGACACTGATAAAATCATTGATCTTATCATCTCCTATCATCTCAATCCCAAGCCCTTTTCGGCTTCTACTCCCTGCTCCATCTGCACATATGAGATAGCTACTTCTAATGAGCATTTCTTTTCCATCCTCTAGCACCTTCACGCTACTGACCACCTCATCTCGCTCTTCATCTGAGCTCTCCCATTGATGAGAAAGTAACAGTTGACTTCGGGAACACCTCTCAAGGCGTTTCCGCATCAGCTTCTCCAACTCTGTCTGAGAAAGATTCAGGTAAGGCTCAGGTGAAGCGAGGTGTGCCTCATACTTCTTGTCGTTTCCTCCTTCCAGCAGGTCTATTTCTCCTAATTCATGATTGATGGTGTGCCCAAAGAGGACGCGGGAAGCATCCCTGTAGGAGGAAGCCTCTGCTTTTAATTCTTCCAGGCTGAACCCCAGTTGTTGAAGAATTTCAATGGAGCGGGCACTCAGTTCATGGGCCTTGGGGTGCTGAGAAATTTCGGCTTTACGCTCTAATACTACGCTGCTTATCCCCAGCAAATCCAGGTAAATAGCACTCAGCATGCCGGCGGGCCCTCCACCAATAATGAGTACATCCGTTGTTAACTGCTTTTTCATCTTAAGCAGTTATTTCTGATCCCGTGTAGAAAGGCTCCACTTTCCTTTTGATCCATACATATGCGCCTATGAGTACAACTGACAGGACAGAGAAGACGAAAATATTCTCATCTATTCCAAAGATATCCGTGTGATATCTACCGTCTACTATGGCACCGTCATATAGAGGCACAAAGAGAATAGCTGCCCAAAATCCGACCAGATGAGTGGCCTGCCACAAACAGGATAGATATAAATATTCCAGTTTGAAAGGCTTGCGTACCCAGATAAAGTAAAGATTCGCAAGGCCAGAAAAGAACATATACCCAAGAAGCCAGGCCAGATGTACCTTGGCATGTCCTACCCATTCAGTATTTGCGAGGTGAGAATTCCCAGTGTCTTTGATCATAGGGCCAAAAAATTCAAATACGCCTATGGTCAATAAGATTTTCGCGATTAGTAGGTTACGTTTCATGATGTATTAGTCAGTGTTGTATACCCTTCCACACAAATTCCTTGATTTGCTCTTTTCTATGTTCCAGAAAGGATCTCATGGCTGTATCATCTCTATCTTCCTTAAACTTGATGAGTGGGGCTGTCAAATAAGGGATGACTACCAGGCCATAAATATGGAGCAGGAGATTTTCTCCGGATATGGCAGACTGTATCTCGTTCTGTTCTCTTGCTTTTGCTAACAGGCTATCAAACAGTCTGGGAAGATGCTCCTGCTCAACCACCTTTAACCCCGTTATCAATGAAGGATTCTCATTCAATAAATTCACAAAGAAGCTGGCAAGGCCCGGTTTTTCCTCTAAAATCCTGAAAAACAACTCAATCAGATTTTCTATGGTCGTCTTTAGGGTATTCTCCCCTGAGAATAAGTCTTGGGCATGCGTCACAAAAAAGCCAAAACTGTTCTGCAATACTTCCTGAAATAGCTCCTCTTTAGTCCGGTAGTAATAGTGAAGCATGGGCCTACTCACACCTGCCCTTTTTGCAATTAAGGTGGTTCTTGCTCCCTGAAATCCATTCTCGTGAAAGACCGTCTCAGCTGCTGTGAGAATTTTTTGTTTGGTAACC
>JBCDBC010000034.1:0-13329 GCA_039184535.1 Bacteroidota bacterium
ATTTCCATATTGCCCTTCCCTCCTATCTTTCTCTATCTCCTGGTCTTGCCTCTTGTAAACCTAAAATCGAGTATTTCCTTATTTCGAGTTATTTCGAGAGTCTTATGAACAAGTCCTTTGTTCTCCTCTCCCTCTTCTGTATTACTTTCTCCCTGTCTTATACCCAGTCAGACGAAATCAACATCAGCGCGGCCTTCAGCTCGTCTATTGACTTGAGAATAGCCTCAGGAGCCAATATCAACTGGACCTTCGCTACCCTCAAGGATTATACTGAGGGGAAATGTGGTTTCCCTGTTTTTCAAGTAGCTTCTTCCGTGAACTTCAATGTGTACTTCAGCATGACCCCCTTTACTTCTCCGGATGGAGATGAGATTGACCTTAAGAATATTACCTATTGGTGGGGAGTGGCTAAAGAAAAATCTGCTGAAGTAGGCGACAGGATTGTTTTTGGAGATGCCCATTACGGAACCGGTACAGCCATTCATGCAGGTGTTTTTCATGGTGGTCTGAATTACGGCACTACCTCAGAAATGCATTTGATAGGGCCAGGTCCAGGGGGTAATGCGGGAGGCTATGAGGAGAATACCTTCACCATATCCATTTGTATCAATCATGGATCTCACAGGGCGACAGTAGGGATGCCAAATCTTCTAGACCAGAATATAGCACCCGGTACCTACACCGCCACCATAAAGCTGGAAGCTTCAGCAGCAGCCTTATAAAATCAGGGAGCCGTCCTTCCCGCCCTATACCCATAAGCTATAGATCGTGGACCGCCTGACCAGGCGCCATAGTATCTGTAGCCTATGGGAGAATGGGGGTTAAAATCTCCGTAAACAGTAGCTACCCCTCTTGCATAAAAGCCCCCCCCCTATAGCCAAATCCGCCTATTTCGTCATCACTTGTGGGCCAGTCTTCATTGGTGGCATGTCCAAAGTCCAGCTTGCCATCACCATGTGTCCCCTTAAACGCCCTGCCTATAGGATTGCCTATGGTGATCACCTTCTCCCACAAGCTGCCGCTTAAATCCATCACCCAATAGTAGGAGGCACCTAGCCTTTCTTTGGTCTCATCTGAAAGCATGCTTTCATCCAGATCTCCCTGGAAAATCAACTCACCATCAAGGTTGGTCATGCGCTCCAATTTCTCATAACTGCTGGTCCCCCAGACAAATTCTGAAGGAAGGGGTTCTCCCGGTCCTCTGGCGGCTTTCTCATATTCCAATTCTGTGATAGGCCGTAAGCAGGCCCAGTCTGTAAAGGCAAGCCCATCCGTAAAACTCACAAAGTTCATGGGCCTGTCAGGATTCTCTGCTGCGTATTTGCCATTCTTAAAATGGATCCCCCCTCTCTTTTTATGATAATCTTTCCCTCCTGTAGGAGAGCGTTGGAAGGTCCAGGAATCTGGTAAGGTATTGAGGAACGCAGCATACTGACCCTGACTAAGCTCATACTTCATGACGTAGAAAGCCTCATAGCCTTTGGGAAAACCTGCAGGAACAGGGCCTTTTTGGTCGCCATTATATAAATCTTCCTCACTCCAGTAATAGAGAGAATCTTCTCTAGCTGCCACCTGAATAGCCCCCTTTGAAGTGATTCTGATCAAGCCACTGGGGTTTCCATTTTCATCACTCTTGTATAAACTGGCCCTGCTAATAGAGGCTAAGTCCGGGCTGCCAAGGGTAAAAGGGCCTTCCGGGACATACACCATTTCCAGCCCGAAGACCTTTAGGTTATTCATTTGGTTATAGGAAGGATTGGTCTTGCTGGTATCTATTTGCATGAGAATTCGGAGATTGACATCTCCTCTAAATGATTTTCCCGCATATAGGAAAAATCCATTCTTTTCTGGAGAAAGCTTAATAGTAGGTTTGGCTACCCTAGATCTGTTCAGAATTATCTTATGCCCATCTTCTGTGAAGTGAACCTGATTGTTCCACTGGCCTCCATACTTCATAAATACCCAGGCAGCATCATGATTTTTATCATTGTGCCAGGCATTCTCCCAACTGATATCAAACTGTACAGCTAGTGGGGTGTTCAATACGTCCATTCGATTGATGACCGTAACATTCTCCACCTTGATGCCAGATGCATGGCACAAGTTGGGGGTCAACATCAATGCCCATAGGAAAGCGGTGGTAGGTAGATGTGCGATTCTCATATTAGAAAATAGACACTTTTGAGAGCATCGCCCAGTAATTAGACGAGAATGTTTTTCTGTTCAGCGCGATGGAGGCCAGTAAACTCTCGCCAAAACTTTTTGAGAGAAGAGCACT
This sequence comes from Bacteroidota bacterium, assembly GCA_039184535.1. Lineage (GTDB taxonomy): Bacteria > Bacteroidota > Bacteroidia > J057 > J057 > JBCBKZ01. The sequence continues at coordinate 2,279 of JBCDBC010000034.1, forward strand.
TTCAGTAAATTGCCCGTTTGGGATAACTCAATTACTACTAATATATGTCGCTCAACGTCTTAAAAGAATCTTTTGAACTCCCATGCGGAGTATCAGTTAACAATCGTATTGCCAAGTCAGCCCTTAGTGAAGGAATAGCCGAAAAGAATGGTCGCCCATCAGAAGCACTTTTCAATCTGTATGAAAGGTGGGGAAAAGGAGGCGCTGGTATTCTCTTTACGGGTAATGTCATGGTGGATAAGGACCACCTGGTGAATGCTAATGTGATGATTGCAGAGAATGAGGATTTCCTGGATAGCTACACTACCCTAGCTGAGAAGGCCCAGGCACATGGAACTCACCTCTGGATGCAAATCAATCATCCTGGTCGACAGACACCTGCCTACCTGGACAAAGCTCCGGTAAGTGCCTCTAATGTAGGTATGCCCTCTAAGCTATACCTGCAGCCACGCCCACTGGAAGAGGAGGAGATTCTGGACCTCATAGAACGTTACGGTAATGCTGCCCTACTTGCCAAAAAGGCCGGAATGAAAGGTGCTCAAATACATGGTGCTCATGGGTACTTGGTCAGCCAATTTCTTTCTCCTCTGACTAACCTGAGAACAGACAAATGGGGTGGATCATTGGAGAATAGAGCTAGGTTTGTGCTGGAAATCTACAGAAGCATGCGTAAGAAGTGTGGACCTGATTTCCCACTAGGCATCAAAATTAACTCTGCCGACTTCCAGCGTGGCGCTTTTACAGAAGAAGAGTCTATGGAGGTAATCAGCATGCTGGATGCAGAAGGTATGGACCTCATTGAAGTGTCCGGTGGAACCTATGAAAGAGCGGCCATGGTAGGAACCATGCAGAAAGAAAGTACTAAGCAGCGAGAAGCTTATTTCATGGACTTCATCGTGAAGGTGCGCAAGCTCATCAAAAGCCCTTTAATGTTGACAGGTGGATTTAGAACGGCTGATACCATAGCCAAAGCGGTAGCGGGAGGAGAGCTGGACTTTGTTGGCATGGGAAGACCCTTCTGCTTATATCCCAATTTAGGGAATGAGCTATTAAGCGGAACTCGAACCAACTTTAGTGTACCTCCCCTTCAAACGGGTGTACCGAAAATTGACATGTCAGGCATGCTGCAAACGCCCTGGCATCAGTTCCAGCTGGTCCGCTTAGGCAAAGGCATGGAGCCAGATCCCGACATGGACCTATGGATGGTGTATGAGAAGATAACGGGACAAAAGAGACCTGCCATGTAGGGATCCATTGTAGAGACGCGATGCATCGCGTCTCTACTTAAATGCGGAAAGGGATGAGGTTTTTGGAAACAATCTGATGATGAATTGAGTACATACATAAGATCACTCCTGGCTAACAAACCTATGCGTACATTTACCATCTATTGCTTACTGCTTTTGGCAGGATTCCCACTCCTTACCGCCCAGGTTCTTTCCGTAGAGGACTTTACCCTTAGAGGAGACGCTTACATCCCGGAAGGAGATTGTATTCGATTAACAGAAGCTTATGATTATGGTTCAGGCTCTATGTGGTACAGATACCCTTTGAGTTTGGCTGAGCCGTTTACCCTTTCCCTGAATGTAATGGTGGGCTGTCAGGATACGGTGGGCGCAGATGGAATCGTCTTTGTGATGACAGGTCGCGCTAATCAGCTCGGCTATATGGGTGAGGGCATGGGTTTTGCCGGACTGGTACCTTCTGTAGGCATTGAGCTGGATACCTGGAGAAATTACCATTTAGGGGATCCAGCAGAAGACCATGTCGCTATCATGTTTAATGGAAGAGTAGGCCACTATAAGGATTTTGCGGTTCCCTCCCCCATCAAAAACATAGAAGACTGTAGCATACACGTGCTCTCGGTTATCTGGAACCCCAAAGCCAATAAGCTATCGGTAAATATCGACAATGAGGAAATCACCTCCACCAATGTGGATTTGATCAAGAACGTATTTGGCGGGCTGGACCAGGTCTACTGGGGCGTTACTGCTGCTACCGGTAGATACAACAATGTGCATGAGGTTTGCTTCCCTAGACTGAGTTTTCATACCCCAAAGAGCGAAGATTTCTTAGATGAGATGGTAGAGGGCAACTAAGATTCCTTTATTTGTCTCGTAAAATTCTTTGCGCCTTAGCGGCTTTGCGTGAATTCTTTTCGCACGCCAAGACGCGAAGCCGCTAAGGTTATAGCTATTTCTTTCTACTTTTATGATGCTTAGCTTCTACCCGTGACGTATCATAAGACCCCTCCAATGAAACATAATTTCAACCCCCTTAAAGCAAGCCTCCTCAAGGGCGAAAAATGCTATGGAATCTGGCATGGGATTCCTCACACCTATGCCGCCGAAATATGTGCAGGCTCCGGTTTTGATTGGGTGTGCATAGATGGAGAACATGCACCCTTTACTCCAGACCAGATGCTTCATCATCTACAAGCCATAGAACCTCACGAGGCAACAGCTATGGTCCGTGTTCCCTCAGATGATGCTTCTATGATTAAGAGGGTATTGGACTTTGGGGCCCAAAACATTGTGGTTCCCATGGTAGAAAGTGCTGAACAGGCAGAGAGAATCGTAAGGTCTATGAAGTACCCACCGGAAGGCTTTCGCGGTGTAGGAGGAGGTATAGCCAGAGGCGCTCAGTGGAATCGTATAGAGAATTACCTCCAAAAGGCTAACGATCAAATCTGTAGCATTCTCCAGATAGAATCAGTTAAAGGTGTGGAGGCACTAGATGACATCCTGAAGATAGAAGGCATAGGTGTGCTGTTTATGGGGCCCGCAGACCTGGCAGCTTCCATGGGCTACTTGGGCAAAGCTTCTCACAAGGAAGTAATTGAGACTACAGTCAATTGCATCAAGAAAATAGTAGCCGCAGGAAAGATCGCTGGCTTCCTTTCCACTTACTCCGAATCCATACAAGCCTATACAGAAGCAGGTGCCACCATGATAGGCGTGGCCGTAGATACAGATATTCTCAAGGAAGGAACGGAGGATCTGGCTAAGAAATACAAACCTTAGAAAGGAAGGGGTAGCTTCTACCCTGCCCTCCTCACCAAAACTACCCAGTCTCTATCCTGATCTCCAGGCGGAAGTCCCACATTCTGAATGCCTCCTCCTGAAATCTGAGAAACAGATCCTGTTTGTAAATCTTCCTTATTACGAGGATTCAACCATAGGATGTCCATCACTTCTGAAGTTTCCTCTACATCCAGTTGGTAAGGAGGAGTAGCGCCTATGGGTTGGTAGATCACATAAGTGTCTCCCGGCTTGGCAAAGCAGTATCCACCTTCTAGTTGAATTAGCTCATCATGACTCTCCATTTCCCAAAAGGGAAGCTCTGCCTGAAAGAATGCCCTAGCTATGTCCGTTTGTTTCCACATATTCTCCCTGCTACGCCAGTCTTCACAGCTTAGGTCGTTATGGGCGTACTGGGCGCCGAAGTACCATTCTACGCCGGAGACGCCTGCCAATAAGCCTCCCCACAATACCTCTGCTCTGATGGTGTCATGATCAGGATTGACTGCATCAGGCATCACGCCTTTATACCAGAAACCTATTTCATCCATGCCTATTGTCCAGGGATGGTTCGCTTCTTCGGACAGCTTACGCCACTTGATAGCTTCAGCATGTACATGCTCCCGTTTATTTACCTGGAAGGATAATCCATCCAGCAACTCAAACCCCAGCAGAGGTTCCAGGATTTCGTCCTTTTCCTTGATAGTGGAATGGGTGTGTAAGACTATAGGATGGTGGTAGGGGTCATGCTCACCTAACCAGGTAGTCATCGCTATTCTCTGTTCAGTATTTTGCCCATTAGGAGAGAAACTGGCAGGGCCATTTTCTTCTCCTAAATTCCACTTCAAGGCGTTGTGATGCCCAAACCTAGCTATAAGCTCTCTGTAATAGAGCTTCCTTTCCGGCCCTGTATCTCCCCCATCCAGCAGTTTCTCATTCTCCGTTTCCTGGGTAACCACATGCATCATGAGGCCCAACTTCTCCATATGATTAAATACTACCTCCCACTGATCTAATCTGCTGCAATCAAAGCGGAAACGCTCCGTCTCGCTGGTGTATGGCCAGACATCCTTTCCATCCCCTTCTATGTTCATCGTCAGGAAGTATACTGCATTCATCCCCTGCCCTGCCAGGTAATTGAGTGCACCTATGATCCCTTTTCCTTTATCTCCCTGCCAAAGAGGATCTCCTTCTTTCCAATCAGTTACATGCGCTTCGTATTTGTGCAAGGATTCCGTAGGGTCATTTTCTCCATCCCTGGCCTCAGTATTGTATCTGTAGGTCCCATCAAATTCGTGATACGCCAGGAAATTCTCCGGACTATCAGCACCTGTCTTAAGGAAGTATTCTCCTGAACCTGCAAGTCGATAGTATTTGTTGTTCTCGTCTAATTCCAGTCTTCCGGAGGCCCTGAAGTCCCTGCCGGTCTTATCACTCTCTGCTATCTGGAGGGTTCCTCCCATTCCGTCCAGCTCCAACCCTACTCCTGCGGTTGGATCATCACTGATGGCTATCCCCTCCCCTTGCCGGAAGGATACGGTATACGTCCATGTACCAGGGCTATCCGGACTAAAGTGTACTCGCCATTTATTGCCGCTGCTAGCACTACTCTCCCCTGCATTCCCGTCTGCCGCATAATAGCCAGGGATCTTATAGGTTTTGTCCCCTTGTTGAAAATCGACCATGAGTCGGTAGTTCATGAAGGGATTATCAGCGGCTTCTTCATCTAATTCTGGCCCATCGAAGGTGAGGGTGACCGCATGCCACTGTTTGAGTTCTCCACTGACCTCTCCCGGAGCAGGAGGTTGACAAGAAATGGTAGCTAATAGGAGGATAAAAACTGGAAATTGGGAAATCTTCATAGTAATGGGATGATGTTTCTTGTATAGAGAATGCCTCTCCCTTTTTCTACCTTGGATTGCTTTGCGACTTAGCGGCTTTGCGTGATTTTTTGCACGCCAAGACGCTAAGATTTCTAAAACTTGGTAGACAAATAGAAGAGTGCGAATCCCACCAAGAAGGCTAAGCCTATATACGAGAGAATGATCATCCATCGTGAAGGCCTATGGCTGTCAGGAACTCTGGAACTTTGAATAGCCCTCAAGTTAAAATAGGCAATAAAGGGACTTACCAAAAAGGAAATGATGGTTACCACATCTAGTAACTTAACCATACCTGCAGCTGAGAAGTAAAATAAAAGGAAGGCCCCTGCGCCAAGGATAATCACAGTGATTCTATAGCTTTTCTGGAGAAAGCCCATTTGTTCCTCATTCTGTTCTGTATGCTCATACTTCAGTACTCTCAGGCCGCCTACAAAGCAGCGTGGAAAAGCATCCAGAATGGTTAAGAGGGTGCCATAAATAGTTCCAAAGGCTGCTATTGCTACCACGTAGTAGGACCACTGTCCCAGGTTGGTGGTGAAAACATTCAGAAGCTGTTGGGTAAACTGGGTGGCGTTCCCAGTTAGGAGATTGCCTGAGCCGTAGACCGTAAATGCGCCTATCACTAGAAAAATCAGGCCCAGAACAGTAGAGAGAATATAGCCAATGTTATAATCAGCCAGCGTCTCCTTTAGCTTAGGATAGTAGCCCGTACTCTTGGTCTTTTCTACATTCCAGATGCTGTTCATAGTAGATACCTCCATCCCTGTAGGCATCCAGCCTATTAGGCCTATTAGTAGCCCTAATCCTGCTACATCCAGTAACTCAGGTGCCTGGAAATCGACAGAGGGCATGACCGGACCCTTGATCAGCACTGCTCCAAAAGCTACACAAACCGTTACCAATAGGACTATGGAGATGATCTTGATGATGCCATCTAGACCTGCATAACCACCTACGAGTAAAAGCACTGTAGATATGGCTAGTATAACGCCTGATAGCATGGGGACTGATATTACGCCTGACAGGCCCAGTAAGGTACTTAGCAGGCCTGCACTGACAGCAGCAGTAGCAGCATTCACCGCGAACATGCTAATAAGAATGATCAGCAGAAAGAGATAAACCGCCCACTTTCCCTGTTCTCTATATCCTGTTAGCAGGCTGAAGCCTGTAGCATTGGCGTAACGTGGCCCAAATTCATAGAAAGGGTATTTCAGTATGTGTGCCAACAGTATGACCCAAAAGTAGATCATCCCATAATGAGCGCCTGCTCTGGTAGCTAGCACCAGGTGGGAGGTCCCTATGCACGTACTGGCAAACAATAGGCCCGGTCCCAGCGTCTTTAAGAGTTGTTTCTTATCAAGGCTCATACACTAGTCGATCAGGTAATCATAAGAGGAAGGAGGTCCTGCCAATAAGTGGAAGGTACGCTTCTTTACTCCTAAGTGAAGGGTGTCCTGCTGATAGGTCTTATAAGCCTCCACATTATCGAAACGGATCTGCATCATGAAGGGATATTCTTTTAGGGAACGCTCATCTCCTACTTCTTCAAACTCTCCCAGAGAAAGGTCTCGTACTTCTTCTATAGAAGTCAATTTGTTCAACTCCTCTGATAGAAACTGAATGTCGGCATCTGGCTTAAGCTTGAATAATACCAGATGGATGAGTTGCCCCTTTGAAGGTGCCCTGGACTCCAGTTGGGTTAGGGCTAGCTTAGCTTCAGCTAGTTCCGACTCAGTGCTGGCCTGCTTCTTCTCCATATCAGCATTTGTGCAAGCCAGGAGCAGAAAACTTAGGCAGATCAATAGGTGTTTCATGTGCAGCAGTAGTTAGTCATATGCTAAAGCAAGGTACATACTTATTATCATTCCTCCATTTGCCAACATGACTGCGGACTATTTTGTACATTAGATAGACTAAATGATATCACTCAATTCAAACCCTCATGAAAATGACTCACAGATTACTGTTCCTATTACTGATATGCTGTCTTTCCACTACCCTCCTTAGGGCTCAGTCTGGAGATGCTGTATGGGCAGAACTGGATGACATAGCCATAGTAGAAGAAAAGGTTATGGTTCCTATGCGAGATGGCGTACGACTGGCTACAGACATCTACAGACCCAAGACTGATCAGCCGGTTCCCATCATCTTCTCAAGAACCCCCTACAACTTTAATATTTGGCAGGAGGGAGAGAAAACTTCCCGTACTGCCCAGCGCGCACTGGCTGCAGTAAAGAAAGGCTACGCCTATGTCGTGCAGAATGAACGTGGGAGATATTTTTCAGAAGGAGAATGGGACATACTAGGTGTGCCTCTAACAGATGGCTATGATGCTTTCACCTGGATGAAGGATCAGGAATGGTCTAATGGGAGAATAGGGACCTTTGGTTGTTCTTCTACAGCAGAATGGCAAATGGCGGTAGCCGCCCTTGATCACCCTGCACACTTTGCCATGGTACCTCAGGGATACGGAGCCGGCGTAGGCCGTGTAGGCGATTACTACGAGCAAGGTAACTGGTATAGAGGAGGTGCGCAGCAAATGCTATTTACGGCTTGGCTGTATGGCGTAGAGCATGATAAATACAAGCCACGTATTCCTGCTGGAGCGAGTCAGGAAGACCTCATCCGTATTTCTCGTTTCTATGACCTTGCACCTGATAATCCACAGGTGGATATGAGTGAAGCGCTTTCTCACTTACCTGTAACGGACATTCTTAAGAACATCAACGGGAAGTCTGAAATCTACGATAAGATGATTCTCCGTAAGCCAAACGATCCGGACTGGTATAAGGGTGGATTGTATCATGATGACATGGGTTTCGGTGTACCTTCTTTCTGGTTTTGTTCCTGGTATGATGTATCTATCAGTCCTAACCTGGCATTATTCAATCATGTGAGAAATAACATAGAAGACCCTGAAGTAGCCGATAACCAGTATTTGGTGATTGCTCCTACCCTACACTGCCGTTATACACGTGCTACGGAGAACACCATAGTAGGAGAAAGAAGTGTGGGAGATGCCCGCCTGAACTATGATGAGCAGATCTATTCTTGGTTTGACATGTGGCTAAAAGGAGAAAAGAACGACTTTAAGGAGAAAACCCCACGGGTACAGTACTACACCATGGGATCTAATAAATGGCAACATGCTGAGCAGTGGCCACCAGCACGTGCAGAGATGGTTACCTTCTACCTAAGTAGTGAAGAAGGAGCTAATAGTTTATTTGGAGATGGGAAGCTATCGCTAAACGAACCTGAAAAGAAAGGAAGAGAATCTGATGGATTTGCTTATGATCCCATGAATCCCGTGAAGTCTTATGGTGGGAATGTGTGCTGTACAGGCAATGCCGTTAAGGGAGGCGCTTATGACCAGCAGCAAATGGAGACCCGTAATGACATTCTCGTTTATACCTCCGATGTATTAGAAGAAGGCATAGAAGTAAGCGGTTTTATTGAGACTACCCTTTATGTAGGTTCAGATGCCAAGGATACAGACTTTACCATCAAGCTGATAGATGTATATCCTGACGGGCGTGCCTATAACCTGGATGAGACCATTCAGCGTGCCAAATTCCGTGAAGGCTACGATAAGGAAGTATTCATGGAGGAGGGAGAAGTATATAAACTGGATATGACGCCTCTATCAACTTCTAACTACTTTGAGAAAGGACACAGAATACGCATAGAAGTGTCCAGCAGTAACTTCCCACGTTTTACCAGAAACCTGAATACAGGTGGTAACAACTTTGACGAGTCAGAAGCTGTGATAGCCAATAATAAAGTCTTCCACAGTCCTAAGTATCCTTCTCAGATCAAACTTCCGATTGTGAGCAAGGAAATGTAAAGCTTACAGGAAGAGAGTTTAACATACTAAAGCCACGGATTCACAGATAATTTTTGAGTTAATCTATGGATCTGTGGCTAACCTTTTTTACGCTATGGGTAGGGTTGAGTGAACACACGCTCGTTCTAAGCCACAGAATAAAAGGAGAACTAGTTAGAACGCCTATTCTTATGAGTCTTAAGAGAAAGTCATTTATGTACGCCATTACCTATTTACTGATCAGTTTTTTGGCAGCCTGTGAGAATGAGCAACCCCTCCCCATGACAAATGCAGAGAATGAAACCGTTTTTTACAATGGTGAGATTTATACGGTAAATGATCAGCAAGCATGGGTAAGTGCCATATACATCAGAAACGGAATTATTAAAGCGGTGGGTCAGGATGAAGCCGTCATTAATGCGGCTTCTGACAATGCCGAATTGATTAACCTGAGAGGGGCCTTCATGATGCCCGGCATACATGATGTACATGTACATCCCCTGGAAGCTGCCTCTGAGAATGTACAGTTTACCCTGGACGACAGAATCCAGGATGCCGAAGTCTACACAAGAGACATAGAGAATGCTTCCCTGGATAACCCCGGAAGTGGTTGGCTGTTAGGGTGGGGACACTGGATAGATGTGCTACTGGATGCCAAAAGAATGCCGAAAGAGATTATAGATGAGGTAGTTTCTAACAGGCCTGTGGTCATCATGGAGCAGACTTCCCACTCCGTCTGGTGTAATTCCAGGGCCCTTGCACTTATGGGGGTAGATAGTAATACACCTGATCCTCCGGGAGGGATTATCATGCGAGAAGAAAATGGAGAAGCCAATGGCTTATTGATTGACAATGCAGGTAACCTGCTACTGGATATAGCCCTTTCCCCGAACGCCGATAGGACTGAAAACGATTATTGGGGTTTGGTAGAATTTGCCCTACCTGAATTGGCCAGAAACGGGATTACCTCCATTTGTGATGCGAGAACTTATTGGAAACGGGATCATCATACAACCTGGCAAAGAGTAGCAGATGAAGGCCTATTAACAGCCAGGGTTAATCTGGGCTTATGGGCTTATCCTGATGGGGAGGATGCTCAACAATTAGCCATACTGAAATCGCTTTATACCAATAGTGAAAATAGCCTCCTCAAGATCAATCAGATCAAGCTGTATGCCGATGGAATCATCCATAATACCACCTCCGCCATGCATGAGACGTATCGGGTTAACTACTTCGGTTTCCCTATTAATAAGGGTCTGAATTATTTCACTCAAGAAAGAGTCGCTACCTATATAAGAGAATTGGAAAATGTAGGCTTTGACTTTCATATACATGCTATCGGTAATAGAGGAGTACATGAGTCGCTAAATGCCATTGAGCTTTCTGCTACCCAAAGAGGTAGGCACAGGCTTACACACGTGGAATATGTAGACCCGGTGGATGTAGCCAGGTTTGCTCAGCTAAATGTAACGGCAGATGCTCAGGTGGCAGGAGACTTCTCTCAGCCAGCCCGTTGGCACGATAATGATTATTTGATTGGTTCTGCCCTAAACGATAATGTGATTCCTATCAAGAGTCTCGCTAATGCAGGAGCTAGACTAACCCTCAGCAGTGATTGGGACGTGAGTGAGCTTAACCCCTTCATTGGGATGAGCAATGCTGTTGGTAGAAGTCCGCAGGAAGTAAGCCTGGAAGAAGCCATAAAAGCATACACCATCAATCCTGCCTATGTCATGCGACAGGAAGAGAAAGTAGGCACCATAGAAGTGGGAAAAGAAGCTGATCTGATCATACTAGATAGGAACCTCTTTGATATCTCTGCTTCACAAATACGAAACACCCAGGTAAATGCCACCTATTTAAGGGGAGAGTTGGTTTATCAGCGATAATGTGGGGGCTTATCAAAAGCTTCATTTCCATCAGCTTACCCAATTTGAGAGGAATTGACTAACTTGGTTTATGGAGGAAAAAAAAGTGAAAAATCAATTTCCTAAAAATCCACTTATAGAGTACTATAAGAAAAATGTGGATATGAGCCTTCTGAAAGAAAACCTTAAGCTCACTCCCACTGAAAGAGTCAAGAACCTCATGGCTCTTCAAAAAATGGCTGAAGAGCTCAAGAAAGCAGGTAAAACACTTAGAGGGGAAGAATGACCGATTTTGAAGCGATTATTAAGGCCTTAGATGAACAGGAAGTTTCCTCTTGGTAAGAGATTTAGAGGTGGGTTACGGAGCTTAGACTTTTTTACTGGGCGATACATACTTAATATTCCTCAGTTAGGAGGTGGAAATATGTTGCTTATTAGCTACTTAACCCACCCC
>JBCDBC010000035.1:0-12967 GCA_039184535.1 Bacteroidota bacterium
CGGCGCCAAGTAACACCACTATCCCATTTGAAAAGACCGGATATATCTTCCCTTCTACTACTAACTCTTCTGCTATAGAATTGAAAAGTACTATTGGGAACAATATGTCAAACAACCTTATCCTGGGAGCTACTATCGTAAGAGATGATAGAGATATTTTGGGTGATCCTTTCCCTCAGGTAAGAATAGATGATGGGATCGGAACTATCGTAGTAGGAACTGATAACTTCTCTTACTCCAACATTGTATTCCAGGATGTGTATACCCTGACTAACAACTTTACGCTTTCAGCAGGTAAGCACAACTTCACTTTCGGTACTCACAATGAGTTTTTCCAGATTCAGAACCTATTCACCATTTTTTCTACTCCTAGATATGAGTACTTCTTTAATGGTCTGAACAGATTCCTGGATGGTGAAGATCCTGACCTAGTACTGTTTGGTCATGAGCAGTTGACGCCTGGACAAAACTCCATCCGTTTCGGTGATGATGCTGAAACCTTAGGACCTACTTTCAATGCCCTTCAGATGGCATTTTATGCCCAGGATGAATTTCAGGTAACGGAAGACTTCAAACTTACCTTAGGTCTACGTGCTGATATTCCTGTATTCCTGGAGGATCCACCGGTAGTAAATGATGAATTCAACAGATCTACTGTACCCGCTATTGAGCAGTTTTATGACCTAAGAGGTGCCAGAGCGGCACTTACGCCTGCTACTCAGGTTCTGTGGAGTCCCCGTTTTGGATTTAACTGGGATGTAAATGGTGAAAAGAAAACTCAGATTCGTGGTGGTGCAGGTATCTTTACCAGCCGTGTGCCTTGGGTATGGCCAGGTGGTCAGTTTATCCGTAATGGTAAGAACTCAGCCTTTACTGTGATTGCGGGAGTTAACCAAGCACCTATCTATCCAACCCAGGAAGAATGGGGAGCTAACCTCTTTACTTCCACCACGCCTACTGGAGATGTTGACTTATTTGTAGAAGATTTCAAGTATCCACAGATTTTTAGAGCGAGTGCTGCTGTGGACCAGAAGCTTCCATGGGGCCTTCAGGGTACGGCTGAAATTACTTTTACCAAGACCCTTAACAACATTGATGTTAAGAATGTCAACTTGAGACCAAGTGTTCAAAATCAGGTAGGTGCTGATAACAGACCTTTATTTGATTATGATAACCCAGTAGATCCTACTTATAATGATATCATCCTGGTAGATAACACCAATGACGGATATACATTCAACTTCACAGCACAGCTTACTAAAGCATTTGATAACGGATTTACGGGTAGCATTGCCTACTCCTACACTGATGCTGAAGCACTATTTGACGGAGCTGGATTTATCAATGGTACCAACTGGGAGAATGTGCTGAGTATACAGGGTAACAACAGCCCATCTGTAGCACGTTCTATCTACTCTGCAGGTTCTCGTATTACTTCATTCATGTCCTACAGAGCTGAGTACGGAAATAACTTTGCTACTACCTTCTCTCTGTTCTACACTGGTAGAGACGGTACTCCTTATACGTATGTATATGATGATCCTATTACTGATCTCTCTAACAACCTGGACATTAATGATATGATTTATGTACCAGCTAATCAGAGCGAAATTAACTTAGTAGATATAGACGGTGGACCTACCGCTGCTCAGCAGTGGGCTGCACTGGATGAGTTCATCTCTAATGATGACTACCTAAGTGGAAGAAGAGGAGATTATGTTGAGCCCAACAGAATTCGTACTCCTTTTGAGCACGTACTGGACCTGAAAATCATTCAGGACTTCTACGTAATGCAGGGAGGAACCAAGCATAACCTTCAGTTGACGCTGGATATCTTCAACTTCACCAATATGCTGAACAAGGATTGGGGTAGAAGATACTTTGTAGGTGGAAACAGATTCCCATTAATCGAATCTACGCTGAACGATGGAGTAGCTGAATTTACCTTCACTGATCCAGGTGATACCTTCAGTATCGTACAGTCAGGAACTTATTCTGCCAGATGGAATGCCCAGTTCGGTGTTCGTTATAGCTTCTAGTTTCTGTCTTAAACACATAAAAAAACAGACTGCCTTTCAGCAGTCTGTTTTTTTGTTTCAATTAGAATTTTCTCACTTTGACTTACCTAATCAAAGTAATATTCCCCACCCGGGTATATTTATACCCTTTGGTTTCTACTACCTCTAGTCTGTAGACATAATTCCCGGCTGGAACAGGCACCCCATTCATGGTACCATCCCAGGCAGGCTCTTTAGAGGTTTCTTCGAACACCAGATTCCCAAAGCGATTGAAAACCTGCATAGTCATTCTTTCCACTCCCATGGCCATGAACCTGAATACGTCATTCAGTCCGTCTCCATTTGGCGTGAACGCATTGGCACCTATCACCTGTGCCTTAATAATATCAAGTGGAGAAAAGCTGGTGGAATCTTTACAGCCCAGCTCATTGAACGCCATCAACGTAACGGTATATTTCCCCATCTTATCATATAAGTGAGTAGGATTCTCCTCCCTGGAAGTAGTCTGATCCCCAAAATCCCATAGGTAATCCAATGCATACTCGCTCTCATTTAAGAAAGCCAGTTCTATAGGTACAAAACCTGAATCTGCTTCCGGACTAAATCTTGCCACTGGGTAAGGGATAGTACGAACAAAAGAGAATGCCGTATCACCCGGACATCCCTTATTGGAATAGGGAATCACCCAGTAACCTGTGGAAATAGTAGGAGCTACCTGTATGGTGTCCAGTGGCTCAGCCGTACTCCAGTCAAAAGATGCGCCGCCGGAAGCACCTAAAGAAATGGTGTCTCCCTCACATATACTACTATCTGATCTGACCAGCGCATTGGGCCCATGGTGAATAAGTATAAAGGCAGAATCTCTTGCTATACACCCATATTCACTCCTGCCCTCCAGCACGTAGAGTGAAGGAACAGAGGGATTTACTGTGGTTTTCTGTGCAGTAGGATCAGGAAATTCTGACTCAGGTAGCCACCTGTAGGTACTGGCACCTGTTGCTTCAAAATCTACTGGATCATCTTTACATATCTCCGTTTGGGAAACAGTAGCTTTAACCTCAGGAAGCTGATGGACAGTAACTGTCATAGAGTCTGTATCTAAACATCCCTTAGCATTAGAAACTGTCAGTACATAGGTAGTGGTTTCTTCTCCTGAGAATACTGGACTGGAAACGTTCGCATTGGATAAACCTACTGTAGGTGACCAGCTGTAGGAGGCCCCTCTTTCCCCTCTTAATCTGGCTATTTCTCCTATACACACATCTACGTCATCACCTGCTTCTGCTGTAGGAATAGATCTTACGTTTACTTTCAGGGAGTCATTTCTCTTACAGCCGTTAGCATCTGTTACCTCTACAGTGTAGAGGGTAGTGATACCAGGATTGGCTATGGGGCTGGCGGAGGCAGGATCCGATAAGCTAAGCTCATTATCCCAGGCATATGCTGTCCCACCACTAGCATATAACTGGATGGAATCTCCCTGACAGATAGATGATTCAAATATAAGGCTGGAAGGCAACACAGTATGTAGATCCACTGCTACCGTATCTCTGTCTTCGCATCCAAACTCATCCTGTACTGTCAAGACATACTCAGTCAGAGCATTAGGGAAGGCCATAGGATTAGCAATGGTACTGTCAGATAAAGTAGAATCAGCTGCCCATTTGAGAATATATCCCCCGGAACCGTGTAGCGGTAAACTTTCTCCCGGACAAATACTTGTATCATTACCAGCAAAGGCTACTGGCGGAATTCTGTATCTAAAGGTATAAGTGGCATTGGCCTCACACAAATCACTTATATAATTCACCCTAATATTCTCCCCATCTTGAATGTCTATGTCTTCTGGAGAGGTAATCACCTGGCCTGCCGCATTAAAGTAGGTATACACTCCTGCTTTATTGGAAATTGCAGGTTCATAGAGGGTCAGGTCTATGGAAAAAGCTTCTCCAGGACATACTTCTATCACTTTGGAAGGAATCAAGATACTTGGCTGTATGTCGAAGATGAGCACCGCACTATCCTTACATCCAGTAGCATAGGTCTCAAACTCTACATTTACAATGGCTTCATCTAGCGCATCATAGTTAGCAGGATCAGGAATCGGATTCCATACTGCATCAAAGTAAGAAAACCTTCCACTAACATTCCAAAGGTTCATAAGTAACTCATACCTGGATAAGTCCACCCCTTTAGAGTCATCCTCACATAGGCGTGGTCTTTGAGAAGCCAGGGTAGGTTTAGGGTTAACTATTATCTTCACAGAATCCACATCTGTACAACCTGCATTATCAGTAACTGTAAGCTGAAAATCCTTAGAAACTGTTGGTTGGAGGAAAGGATCTGCAATATTAGGGTCGGATAAATCCTCAGTAGGAGACCATTCGTAAATCACTCCTCCCTTACCATCTAATTGAAATGCTTCTCCAATACATACTTCCTGATCAGGGCCTGCATCAGCGGTAGCTTCCTGCACAAAGAATCCCAGGCAAACCGTTCCTTTAAACCCATCTTCATTCTCTACAATTACCTGAACTACATCCAGCCCCAGCTCATTAGCCGTATAGGAGAGAGATAAGGAGTTATATGGGAAACTGATAGATCCTACTCCCTGAACACCGGACACTATTTTGTGCTCATTGCCACAACTCTCTACCGTTAAGGTGTGATTTATAGTACTTCCCAGGCAGACGGTATCCACCACATAATAAGTAGTAGGTAAAGATAGTCTGGGGTCTAGTACATCTACTCTGGACTCATACTCAGAGTAATATCCATAAGCTCCTGTCCCATTTACTGCCACCAAATGCCCCACATAGAAATAGTCATCTGACTTAATAAAATTCACATTCTGTGGCAGCGTATTTTGATTTAGGTATACGGATGAGTACTCTGGATATCCAGGAACTGGCTGGGCAGTACCATAGGATGTATAAGCTTGACCATCTATGGTAAGACTTCCCAATGAGTGGGTAGGCGTGATGACGTACAAGTCACTGTAGGCTCCTGTATCCGTAAATTTGGGAACAGCTATGGACTTTATGCCCGTACATGATGAGGAATTGATAGGAGGCAAAACGGCCATCCCAAATTCTCCTAACCACTTCTGATCACTTAAGGTGCCGGAGACATGGTAGATATATACATCTCTGTTGGCATGTATGTAATGTGGATCTCCCTTATTACCTGTTACTTCTATTAAAGCATATTCTCCTGCCTGCAGGGTAGCTTGTGGAGCAGGATCATCATCTAGAAATACCTGTGTTCCGTCTACTGTAGCTACCGCCATCACATAATCATGTAGTGAACTACTGAAGCCACCTCTAATCACTACATAGTCTTTGCCGATTTTGCTAAATGGGATTACAAGATCCCCACTATTATCCCGGTTTCCTCCTGAACCCAGCGCTATGGTGGTCTGAGTTCCTGCCATCACGGCTACCGGTTTTTCGGCCACTACAAGAGTCCCTGTAATATGGTGGGTAGCATCATCTGGAACCGCTAGGAAGGTTTCTCCAGCATTTAGGATAACCGAATACGGCAGGGTAATACCTCTCAATGGATATGGGCTTTCATCTATGGTGATAACCGTACTGTCCTCAGTAGCCATGACAGAGAAGAAATGTCTCTCATTGGTTCCTTCATTTCCTCCGGCTCTTACGGCTGAAGCCAAACGAAAGTTCCTTCCTAAGGCCCCTTGGCCTTTCAGGTTAGCCAACATCCGACTGTACCTGTGGGTAATTCTATAAACTGGGATCACAGGCACATCAGAGGTAAGGATGAGTCCCTTGTCCTTTTCTATAAAGTTTACCTGAAAAGAAGCAACTACTTCTCTTGGTAAAGTTATTTCTACAGGTCCATCTGAAGTAAGGGTAACATCGCGCTCATATGATCCATCCGCTGTACTTATATTTACCTTTGCAGCAGGAAAACTGGTGCTGATAAACAGGCTATGAGGGTACCCATACGTATTGTTACCTGAAACAGCTGGCAGGTAATACTTTATGCCTTCTCCTTCGCAGACAGGGGTCTTTTCAGTGGGGCAATCTGCGTCTGCTTCGTCTATAAACCCATCTCCATCATCATCCATGCCATTGTTACAAATTTCTGCTAAACAGTTCAGCATGAAGGGCTCCACCACATTGGAAACCACCCTACAGGAAGGACTCCCCATATTTCCCTGATGTGAG
Source organism: Bacteroidota bacterium (assembly GCA_039184535.1). Lineage (GTDB taxonomy): Bacteria > Bacteroidota > Bacteroidia > J057 > J057 > JBCBKZ01. Next base: position 6,209 of record JBCDBC010000035.1, read on the forward strand.
AAGAGCATCCTATACTTCATTCTCCTACCGGGATTCTCATATACAAGTCCGGAATAGATGGCACCGGGTATGTCTTCCCAGCTAACTCCATCATCACTTCTTTGCCATTGGAATGCTGGATTTTGGACTGTGCTATCCTGAGAGATAACCTGCATGGCTATATCTTCTCCCACACAGATGGCTACCTCACTCGAGATCTCCAGGGGATAACCGCCACAAGCTCTGAAGGATATATCATCAATAGCAGGATCATTTCCCTCACACCCTCCTCCGTTCACTATGGCTATCCGGCAAACACCTGACTTAGTAGCCACATACTCAGCCGCTACCTCTGCCCACTCTGTTGAGGGATATTCTGTGTAAGGCATCAGCAGTTCGCCATCCACCTGAAGGCTTAGATTTACGGGTTCTCTATTAGGAAAGGTTTTCACCCAAATAGAAAATATATACTTCTGTCCAGCACAAACAGAGACATCCTGATACCAGAGGGAGGACCCCTCTATATTATTGGGATCTACATAAAGGAAATACCCATCACCATCAGTATGATCTGGATGATTCCCTAAAATGACGTCCCTATTCGAAATATCATTAGGGTCAGGACTGGTGTAGGATCCAGGGGCTCCTGGATCATGCGCGTACTCAGCCTGCCCTATTCTCTTTCCTACTATATACCATCCGTTATTATCACAGATCCCGTTAGCCCTATTATTGGTACCACGACCATAGTCACTTGAGAATCCAAAGTATCCTTGTTCAAAATCCCCATTTAGGACCATGTTTTCTCCCAGTGAGGCACAGCTATTTAGGAGGCTACAACCAGTAAACCCACTACAATCCGGGTCCTGACAGTCTATCAGTCCGTCTCCATCATCATCTATTCCATTATCACAAATTTCATCAGCCCATACCTGCCCTGACTTATCTTTTACTCCATCGACTGCTAAACAATACCCCATGGAAACCAAAAAGATCAGCAAAAGAGGAAATTCTCTTACCGAATGATAAGACCCTAATCCTCTCTTGAAGCTATTCTCTACGAATAGATTTCCCTTTCCTATAAGCCTCCAAGCAAGAATAATACGTTTCTGAAAACCACCTTTTCCCACGGTAACCTTTAATTAGTAGGGAAGCATATTTTCATGCAACCCCATTTCCTCACTTTGAACTATTTTTTGAGCTTTAGTTTTACCAATAGCCACTTTTCTTTATATGAAGTGTGCTTACTAAAGCACCATTATGGTCCCTACCTTAGTGTAGCTATATCCTTTTTCTTCAAGGATTTGTAGTCTGTATACATAAATCCCATTAGGAACTCTTATTCCGTTACTTGTTCCGTCCCACTTAGGCTCTTTCCCGCTTTCTTCATAGACCAGGTTCCCTCCACGATTAAAAACCTGCATGGTCATGCGTTCTACTCCCATAGCCATAAACCTGAACACATCATTCTTCCCGTCTCCATTTGGGGTGAAAGCATTTCCACCAAACACCCTGGCAGAGAGAATATCCAGGTAAGAAAAGCTGATGGAGTCCTGACAGCCTATTTCATTGAAGGCGATCAGGTTCACGGTATATTTACCTACCTCCGTGTATTCATGTCGGGGGGTTTCCTCCCTTGAAGTAGTTCCATCCCCAAAATCCCATATATAGGAGTCTGTAAACTCACTGTCGTTATAGAAAAAGATCTCTATAGGGATGTAGCCTGAATCTGCATCTGGAGTGAACATAGCCATAGGATAAGGGTAGGTCTGCACAAGGGAATAGGCAGTGTCTCCCGGACAACCCAGATTAGTGTAAGGAATCACCCAGTAGGTGGTAGGTTCATCAGGTGCAGTCAAAATGGTATCCACCTGTTCCTCTGTATTCCATAGATAGGAGCTGGCCCCAGATACCCCTAATAAAAGCGTGTCCCCTTCGCAAGTACTGGTATCTTTAGTTACCAAAGAATTAGGTCCATTGTGAAGGATGATATGAGTAGAATCCCATGCATAGCAGCCTTCATTTGTTCTGCCCTCCAGCACATAGAGAGAGGAAGCTAGTGGAAGAATGCTGTTAGTTGAACCTCTTGGGTTTGAGAATTCTCCTTCCGGCATCCAGCCATAACGATCTGCTCCGCTGGCCTCAAACACAACTTCTTCATCCTTACAAACCTCAGTTTCTGACACATGTATCCGGGTTTGGGGAAGTGGATTTACTACTACCTTCATAGAATCCGTGGCTATACATCCTTCCTTATTAGTCACTGTTAGCGCATAGATCGTGGTCTCTTCCCCTGAGAAAATGGGACTCGATATGGAAGTTTTAGATAATCCTTTAGACGGAGACCAGCTGTAGTTATCTCCTCTACTTCCAGAAAGCCTAACAGATTCTCCTTTACAAATAGCTACATCATCACCTGCCTTAGCTGTGGGAATAGGCTTTACCCGGACCATCACAGAATCTTCCCGCTTACATCCGTTAGCATCCGTAATTTCTACCATATATAGGGTAGTGATTCCCGGACTGGCAACTGGGTTAGGAATGGTAGGATCAGATAGACTGAGGACATTGTTCCAGTTGTAGGCTACTCCCCCACTTGCATATAGCTGCACGGAGTCTCCCTGACAAAGAGAGGATTCCAGAACGGTACTAGGAGCCGTCACCACATGTAGCCCTATAATGACAGTATCATGGTTCACACAACCATACTGGTCCATCACCTCCAAGTAGTAAGCATTCCTGGATTGGGGGGTTACCAAAGGATTGGCTACTGAAGTATCAGATAAGGTAGGATTAGATCTCCAGCTTAAGGATATACCTCCCCTACCGTTCAATGCCAGGCTGGTGCCCGGACAAATGGACGTATCATTCCCTGCAAAAGCAGGTGGTGGCGTCCTAAAACTAAAGGTATAATTGGCAGTAGCTTCACATAAATCACTGACAAAGTGTACTCTTATGTATTCTCCATTTCTCACCCTGATCAGTTTAGGATGGGCGATGGTATCCCCAGCTTCATTGTAGTAGGTGAATACACCTTTCTTGTTCCCTATGGCCGCCTCATATCTGGTAAGATCTATAGAATTTGCATCTTCTGCGCATATCTCTATGACCTGGGAAGGGATCACAATACTAGGCTGGATGGAAAAAGTAAAGGCTCCTGTATCACTACAGGAAGTACTCCCGTCAGCCAGCAAAACATTTATCAATTCTCCATCTACTGGGTCATAGCGTTCCGGGCTGTCTATCTCCTGCCAACTTTCATCATAGTAAGTAAAATTACCCCCTACCCCTCTTACGTCTATTAAATCACTATACTTATGTAAGTCTACTCCCTGGGCATCATCTTCACACAGTCTGGCAACAATGGGCATCAGCTCAGGAGGCGCATTTACCATGATTCTCACTGAGTCTATGTCTGTACATCCCTGGGCATCCATTACTTCCAGCTGGAAATCCATAGAGTTCCGGGGAGAAACTGTAGGGCTGGAGAGACTATTAGATGATAGTCCATTTGAAGGTGTCCAGGTATAGGTTATTCCTCCAGAACCATTAAGTTGTATTGTTTCTCCGTAGCATACTATTTTATCCAATCCAGCATTAGCTTCCGCCTTCTGGACAAAAAATCCTAGACATACATTCCCCTTGAAACCATTTTCGTTCGCTACAGTGACCTGAACTACATCCAGCCCTATCTCTTCTGCTGTATAGGAAAGTCGAAGAGAATTTGCCGCAAAACTGATGGTACCCTTTCCCTGCATACCCGAAATAATTTTATGGTCATTTCCACAACTTTCTACCTGCAATTCATGAATAATGGTACTTCCCAGACAGACCGTATCTACTACATAGTAAGTGGTAGGGAGAGCCTGATCAGGGTCTATGACGTCTACTCTTGAATCATAATCTGAATAGTATCCATATGCTCCAGTACCTCTTAAGCCTACCAGCTGGCCTACATAGACATAATTGTCTGATTTGATGAAGTTGATATTATTGGTAAGGGTATTCTGATCCAGGTAGATAGATGAATAGCCCTTATAGCCGGGAACCCTTCTCTCAGTAGCAAAATTCTGATAGGCTTGCCCATCTACTTTGAGGCTAGCAAGCGCCTCATCAGGTGCAATTATGTATAGGTCATTAAGAGTCCCAGCCTCCGTAAATTTGGGGACTGCCGTAGACTTAATTCCGGTACATTCTTGAGAATTAATAGGAGGGAGAACTGCCATCCCAAATTCACCCATTTGTCTGGAAGTGGGCATGTTACCAGAAACGTGATAGACATAAACGTTCTTGGTTGACCTAATATAATGAGGGTCTCCCTTGTTGCCGGTAATCTCTATAAGGGTATATTCTCCCGCTTTCAAATTGGCGACCGGAATGGGATCTCCATCCATATACACCTGGGTACCATCCATGACAGCCATCACTATGGCATAATCATGTAGAGAACTGGAAAATCCGCCTCGAATACACACGTAGTGCTGCCCTATTTTTGTGAAAGGAACAGCAATGTCTCCTGCCGCTTCTCTATTCCAGGTACCATTTCCTATGGTATGCTGAGTACCTGCCATGACTGAAATGGGTTTATCAGCTACCACCAGGGTCCCAGTGACATGTTGGTTTACCTTTGCTGGGTAAAAGAGCATGGTTTCCCCAGCACTTAAGGTTGTAGAAAAGGGAAGGGTAATTCCCTCTAGTGGGAAAGGGCATTCATCTATGGTTATCACCGTGCTATCACTGGTAGCCATGACAGAGAAGAAGTGTCTCTCTTCCTGTCTGGCGTCCCCTCCCGCCCTGACTGGAGTGGCCAGACGAAAGTTTCTCCCCACGGCCCCATTTCCCTTGAGATTAGCCAGCATCCTGTTAAATCTGTTGGTTATGCGGTAAAGTGGAGAGATAGGAACATCAGAAGTAATGATAAGCCCTTTGTTATTTTCTATGGTATTGATATTTTTTGATGCTACTACATCTTGCGGAAGGGTGATTTCTCCAGGGGCGGTAGAGGTAATGGTTAGGTCCTGGTTAAAGGAACCATCTGCTGTCCTGATGTTTATGTTAGCAGTAGCAAAGGCTGTACTGATAAATAGACTATGCGGGTATCCTCTCCTGTTATTGCGCCAAACAGCAGGTAGGTAATACTTAATTCCGGCTCCTTCTGAACATGCAACCACTTCCCCAACAGGACAGTCCGCATCTTCTTCATCTATCTCACCGTCCTTGTCGTCATCTAAGCCATTGTTACAAATTTCTGCGACGCAGTTAAGGACTTCAGGTTCAATAGCGTTGGAAACAAATCTACAGGAAGGAATGTTAATACTTCCCTGATCAGAAGCTAATACTCTGAACTGCGTCTTGGAGATAGGTTTGCTATACACCAGAAAAGGATAGTATTCTCCGGGAATATCTATCCAGCTTTGACCCCCATCTTCGCTTCTTTGCCACTGAAATTCTGGGGTAACTATGGAACTATCTAGAGAGGATACACTAAGAGAAACATCCTCTCCCAGGCATATAACCTCTGGACCTTTTATCTCTACCTTGTTTGTACTACACGGCTTAAGAGAAATATCATCTATGGCTAAATCATTTCCTTGGCATCCTCCCCCATTCACTATGGCTAGTCTCACTACTCCTGAATTTTTGGCTATGTATTCAGCTGAGATTTCTTCCCACTCTCTTTTCTTCATCTCAGTAAATGACATGAGCTGTTCTCCTTCAATTAACAGGGTAAGCCTAGGAGAAAAAGTACCTGCCTTACTGATATTCTTTATCCAGGCAGAGAAAATATACTTCTGCCCGGCACACAGTACTATATCCTGATACCATATAGCAGCATCCACTACATTATTAGGGTCAGCCACTAGAAAATTCCCATCTCCGTCAGTATGATCAGCTTCATTCCCTTGCTGAAGATCTGTGTTACTTATATCCCGCGGATCTGAGCTAGTAAAAGACCCAGGCTCCCCTGGTCCCTTTAGGTAGGTCATGTTATCCATCCTCATAGATTTCCCCACTGCAAACCACCCCTGACCGTCACATTCTCCCCCCACTGCATGATTACTCCCTCTTCCAAAATCACTTGAGAAAGCAAAATATCCTTGCTCAAAGTCTCCGTTCATTACTAAATTATCGCCCAGAGAAGCACATACATTTCCCGTAAGACAGGTGGGTGATCCACTACAATCTGGATCTTCACAATCTATCAGACCATCGCCGTCATCATCCACCCCGTTGTCGCATATTTCATTTGTAAAGACCTTTGAATACCAAATTTTAGCTGGAAAGGAAGAGGAATTGATGTTCCGAGCATGTACATTTTCGGGAAGAAAGAGGAAGAGAAAAAATCCTAGAAGAAGAGAAAATTGGACGTAGAAAAGATTGAACCAGCAAAAACAATTAAACCCTCCCATTTTGGGAATAGGAGGCAGCACAACTTCATCTTTATTCAATCGATAGAATGGGAAAAATAATTTCATAAAATACCTATCTACGGTCTGGTTTCTTCCATCTAGGCTGAAGTAAAAACCGTCCCCAAACATCTTTCTGTGATCCTGATTCTTAGCACACAAAATGTAAAATGATTAAGTCCGTCTTTCCACTGATAAACAATGGTGAACTTACCTTAAAACCTCCTCCAGCCTGATGATTTTCGACGAAGATTGGCTATTTGTAGACAGGTATATTTTAAATTTTATAATTTACGAATGTGATATTTTACTACTTCCTAGCATCCAGCCTTTCTCCAAGTAAGAGATAATCATGTCAGAAACACTTCAAATC
>JBCDBC010000036.1:0-12951 GCA_039184535.1 Bacteroidota bacterium
AAGCTTTTAACTTATAGGGAAATACGTGAGCACAATCTTTGTCCCCCCTTGTGAAAACGGTAGAAGACTGATAATATCTGATATACACGGATGTAAACGCAGCTTCAAAGCCCTTATCCAAAAAGTGTCTCTAAGCAAAGAAGACCAACTTTTTCTATTGGGAGACTACATCAATAAAGGACCTGATAGTCTGGGGGTCATCAAACTTATTTTGTCTCTTCAGGAGAAAGGATACCAGGTTTTTCCCCTGCGTGGAAATCATGAGGAAAACCTGCTTATGGCTAATCAAAATGCACATAATCTTTACAGCTTCCTCATAGATCAGAATTCTACGGATCTATTAAATGATGAAGGGCAGCTAAGAAAAAAAGTCCTACGCTTCATTCGGCAGCTCCCCTACTACTATCAGTTGGAAGAGTATATATTGGTCCATGCAGGCTTAAACTTCAACATAGATAAGCCCTTTACAGATACCTATTCTATTCTCAACATCAGAGATTTTCCCATAGATAAGAAGAAACTGAAAGGGAAAAGAATCATCCATGGCCATAATCCCAAGCCGCTTCATATCATTGAAGAGGCCTTTAACAAGAAGCATACAGTAATTCCTTTAGACAACGGATGTGTATTCAAGGGTTTTCGAGAACATCTTGGTAACTTGCTGTGTCTGGATTTAACTAATTGGGAGCTTATACTTCAGACTAATATTGAGAAACTGAAATACAGTTGATATGTCCCTCTCTCCTTCCTCTTTGATTCAACAGCTTAGCTCATTAGAGCATGATGGCCAATTTCTCGTAGAAAAGTATCAGAAAGACGTGCAGCAGATTCATCCTGAATTTCGGGAGAGTCTGAAGAACTTTCTCTATTACCTGGCAGTGAGAAAGCAGGATATCCGACAGATGCAAAGACAGCTAGGGAAATTGGGTATCTCAAGGTTAGGAAGGGCGGAAAGCCATGTACTCGCAAGTATCTCTGCCATCAGAAATAACCTCCTGAGGCTAGGAGAAGAGAAAGAAGGCATCATTACAGGCTTTGAAGGGAATTTTGAGAAAGGACATCAGACCCTGGCTAATCATGCAGAGGATCTATTAGGACCTGAAGTCAAGGGGAGAGCCTCCCGTATCATGGTTACCCTACCCTCACAAGCTGCTACTGACTATGAGCTGGTCAGGGACATCATCTCAGCAGATATCAGTATTCTGCGTATCAATTGCGCACATGATGAGGCAGAAGATTGGGGAAAAATGGTAGCCCATATAAAGAAAGCAGAAGCAGAACTAGGTGTGGATGTGAAAATAGCCATGGATTTGGCCGGGCCTAAGCTAAGAACGGGGTCCCTACCACCTGGACCCAGAGTAAAGAAAATTCGTCCTGCCAAAAACACCCGAGGAGAAGTTACTGAGCCAGCCGTTTTCAGTATAGGCATGGCTGAAATGGAAGGTGTCAGTATTCCGCTGGAATCTTTACCTGACGCAGTTCAGCCTGGCGATCAAATTAAATTTAGAGATGCTCGCCAGAAAAAGAGGAAACTGAGAGTTCTTAAGGTATTGGAAGGAAAGCTTCTGGTGGAAGCCCATAAAAATACAGTCTTCGAAAGTGGAGGCCTGCTAAGTCTCTACAGAGAAAAGGACTTGATAGCAGAAGCTCGTATAGGGGACCTAGCTCCAGTTCCAGGATACTTAAGCCTAAAAACCGGAGATATACTTAGACTTCATCTGGAAGAAACAGAAGGCAGAAATGCCCGTATGGAAGACGGCCAATTACTGCCAGCCTCCATTTCTTGTGCGATTCCCGAATTATATGCCTCTGCTAAAGCAGGAGAAAAGATTTTACTAGATGATGGTACCATAGAAGGAGTTATTGAAGAAGTATATTCAGAAGAACTCCTCCTCAAGCTCACCCATACTAAACCTCAGGGGAGCAAGCTCAAAGCGGATAAGGGTATCAACCTTCCCGAAACAGACCTTAAACTCAGGGGACTTACTGATAAGGATAAACTGGATCTGGATTTCGTGGCCCACAATGCAGACATAGTGAACATGTCCTTTGTGAATGAACCTCAGGATGTGGAAGACTTACTTGAAGCCTTGGAAAGGCAGAGTGTCAGGGATAAAATTGGGATTGTTTTAAAGATAGAAACCCGAAAGGGATACGCCAATCTGCCCAGCATACTCATCACTGCCATGCAGACCTATCCCCTAGGCGTGATGATCGCCAGAGGAGACTTAGCCGTAGAATGTGGATGGGTTCAGTTGGCAGAAGTTCAGGAAGAGATCTTACGCATATCTGAAGCTGCTCATGTACCTATCATTTGGGCTACGCAGGTATTAGAAGGTCTGGCCAAGACTGGGCTACCCTCAAGAGCAGAAATTACGGACGCAGCTATGTCTCAGCGGGCTGAATGCGTCATGCTCAATAAGGGGCCCTTTATTCTGGATGCCATTAGTACCTTAGACCAAATTCTGAGAAATATGCAGGACATCCATATGAAGAAAGCCCCTATGCTGGCGGGTTTGGAGATGAATTTGGATGTATAGAGGGATGTCGAAATTAGGCTACTAAAAAACAGATTTTTCATTCCAGTGCTTCTTCGCCTGCCTCAGGCCTTCCATATCATTCCTGTTCCCTACTTTTTTCATTCGCAAAAAAAGTAGATAGAAATGCCGTGTTCTTCCAATACATCCCACTTCCCCCCTACACACACCACCCGAGGAGGAACGGCCTACCTTCCTAACAGCGATTAGATTTTGTGAAAAGCTTTATATTCTAACTCAGTTTTCTCCGTCTAACTCTATCTGTTCAGCATTATCGAGCACATATAGCATGCCCATGGGATCATAGCCATTTACCCTCAGGGTGCCTTTCATCTTTATTCTCTTTTCCTGGTAATCTATTTCCTCCATAGCATAGATTTCTACCACCGTTTCAGGACCTCCACCTCCACAGAAAAAACACTGTGAGATCGGAAGAGAAGATAGCACAAAGTGCTTGGAGGCTTTCTGGCCTTCCAGGGGATAAATAAAGCCATCCAAGGTAATCTCTGTCCCATCTTTATCCATGATGACAGAAGGAAACACAGGCTTTGGCATACCAAAGCCTGTGGTCTCGTCCGAATTTTCTTCAAAACTTACTCGTTGGAGAATAAACCAATTGGGATCTGCCTGAGCCAAACCCGACAGGCTCATTACCAACAAGCAAACTATAGAAACAAAAATTCTCATAAACCTTTATCCTATCTTCCACTACTGCTGTTTCCGGAAGAAGATAAGCCCTCATCCAACACTTTCCCGTCAGCATCAATCATCACAATTTTATCCAACCCTAACTCTTGAAGGCCAGGAAGAATTTTTTCCTTATCACCCACCACAAACCAAATCAGATTCTCAGGCTTCACCAGTTGCTTAGCAGACTTGTGAACATCTCCCAGAGAAAGATCTGTAACTTCTTTACTGTAACTATCATAGTAGGTATCATCCAGGCCATATCTCACGATCTGTCCTAAAGAACCATTTACCGCTGAATTAGTTTCCCATCTCCCTGCCAGCTGAAGAATGGTATTCTGTTTGTTCTTATCAAACTCAGCCTGTGTCACCATTTTATCTGCGATAAACATATTCATCTCCTTCTGGATCTCAATAATGGATTCTTTGGTCTTATCCGTCTGAACAGGGGCATAAGAAATAAGAGGTCTCTGCCCTTGCGTACCGATTAATAGGGTACGTGCTCCATAAGACCAGTGCTTATCTTCGCGCAAATTCATGTTGAGACGAGAAGTAAAATCTCCTCCTAATACGTTAATCATGGCTTCACGGGCTATCTCTGATACTTGTCCATAAGGTGTAACCAGATAGCCTGCAATGATCACAGATTGCTGGGACTCAGGTCTATCCATGAGATACAAAACATTGCCTGCTTTTTGGGTGACATTGGTTATAGTCCCAGGTTTTTTCTTTCCCTTCTTCCAAGCAGAAAGTTTGGATTCGAGCTTAGAAGAGAGCTCACTCATACTGATATCTCCTACTACTGTGAGCACAGAATTATTAGGCCTGATGTAAGTACTGTAATAGGATTTCACATCATCCAAAGTGATCTCACTAACTGTAGCTTCCAACCCGGTACCTGTTAGGGGTTTTGCGTAAGCATGCCCATCTCCATACAGAAACTTTGGCATTACCCTAAAGGCCATGCTGAATGGCTGGGCTTTTTCTCTCTTTATTCCATTTAGCTGCTCTCGCTTTAGTCTATCAAACTCAGCTTCCGGGAAGGCAGGATTTAGCAGCACATCAGCAAATAAATCCAGGCTGGGATCTAATGATTGCTTAAGTGTATTCATGCTGACATTTGCCTGATCCAGATTGGCATAAGTTCTAATGGAGGCTCCCATTAATTGGAGCATCTCATTAATCTCAAGTGAAGACTTAGTGGTAGTCCCCTCATCCATGAGCCCCATAGACAACTGAGCCAGTCCCAGCTTATCATAGGTATCTGCAGCATATCCAGCATCTGACATCAGTTGCATGACAATGGTAGGCACACCTTCCCTTCTAGCCAAGACTACCTCTAACCCATTTTTGAGGGTCTTCCTCTCTATGGTTGGGAATTTTACTACAGGTACTTCCCCTACTTCTGGGAGTTTGCTTCTGTCTACTCCCTCTACAGCGGCAGCATATTTTGGGAAAGGATCACACACCAGCGTATAACTTCCGCCTGTCAACCACTCCGTGGCTATCATATGCATAGCCTTAGTGGTTGTAGCCGCATAGTTCTTCAATCTGTCTTTGTAAAAGCCGGCATTGCCTCCATAAACCTCATGCTGGGCTAGTATGTCAGACTTACCACCAAAGCCTCCTATTCTCTCCAGGCCTTTGATGTAGTTAGCGAAGTACTGTGCTTTAACCCGCTTCAGTTCTTCTTCTGTGGGTCCATTCTCAATAAAGTCTGCTACTACCTCATTCATCATAGCTTCTACTTCTTCCACATTCTTCCCAGGCTTTACGCCTACCTGTACGATGAACTGGCTTCCCAGCTCCTTAGGAGAAATATAGGCATAGGCATAACTGGCTACCTGCTCCTCGTATACCATTTTCTTGTATAGGTGAGAATTCTTTCCACTACCTAGCACATCGCTTGCCAGATCCAGGTAATCCAACTGTTTGTTTCCCCACTCAGGGATATTCCAAACTCTTGTGATACGGGATTCAGGAACCCTATCTTGATAGTATCCTCTGGAGTCGGAGTCCATCTTGGCTATGTTCACCTCTGGCTTAACCAGAGTAGGCCCAGGTGCTATATCACCAAAGTACTTTTTTACCTTGGTATATACCTCCTCAGGATCTACATCTCCTGCTATTACCAATACAGCATTAGCCGTTCCATAGTAAGTATTGAACCAGTCTTTTACGTCGTCCAGAGAGGCTGCATTCAAGTGTTCCAGCTCTCCAATCACGGTCCAAGAATAAGGATGTCCTTGAGGATAAGTAGCCTTAGTGATGGTTCCGTACTGTCTTCCGTACGGCTGGTTTTCATTTTGTCTTTTCTCATTCTGTACTACCCCTCTCTGCTCATCCAGGCGTTCCTGATCTATGGCTCCCAGGAGGTGCCCCATTCTATCAGATTCCAGAAATAACACCTGATCCAAAGCAGACTTAGGTACATTCTGGAAATAGTTAGTTCTGTCATTATTGGTGGTTCCGTTCAGATCGGTAGCACCTATGCTTTCCAGGGCCTGAAAGTAATCCTGATTAAAATTCTCACTCCCATTGAACATTAGATGCTCAAAGAGGTGTGCAAATCCACTCTTACCGGGTTTCTCATTCTTGGATCCTACATGATACCACACATTCACAGCCACTATTGGGGCTTTATGATCTTCATGTACCAGTAATCTTAGCCCGTTATCCAGCACAAACTTTTCATACGCTATGTGGATGTCATCAGGACTAAAGGTGGGAATCTCCTGAGCGAGTAAAGAGGAGGTACTGGCAAACAGGAAGGATGCCAGTAGCATAGTCGTAATTTTTCTCATGGTTACAATCGTAAAGTTATCTATTGTTTGGTTCAAACTATAAGATAAGTATAACAGGAAGCAATTTTGTCTTTTCAACCAAAAATTCTACCTATTAGACCGATCCTTCTACCAAATTCCTACACATTTCGCAATACTTGTAAGTACACAATTAACGATATGTTTCGTTAATCTAACATATGCGCATTCATTGGTACTGAGAAACGCCTGAGTCATTTTTCAATCACCAATTGTGCAAGTGTCCTGACAACTCTTGCCAATTGCAATCCAGAACCTAGTAACATGAAGTACGGCAAGTGCTGCAGAATTCTTTTTGCATTTTCTCTTTTCATTTTAGGTGGTATCCTCATCCTCCCTGCCCAGGTCAACTGGAACATCAGGACCTCCACAGACATGTCTACCATTTGTGTTTCAGAAGAAGGGCTTATCCTGGATTTCTCCGTAGCCACTGTGGGTACCTATGTAGTAGAAGTCAGACTGGCTGAGGGGATAAATTATAGCCTTGGTACTGCCGCTCTGTCTGCTAATGCAACCCTCGTAGCAGAAACCATCATTTCCCCTGGCATCATAGAATTTGAACTGAATGTAACCGCCATAGGGCAGGTAGAACTCATCATAGATAAGATAGCAGAATGTGGGGTCTTAACCTATGTGGAGTCAGGAGGGATTCTAAAAGATACAGCCACTGTTTTCAGCGGAGGGATGGCCGTCAGTACAGAAGCCATTACGCCCGTATATAGCTTGGCCACCCCTAATGCAGATCTTCAAACAGTGGTAACTACCCCTACTTCTGCCTTAGTAGGTGAGACCGTTTCCAGAACGCTAAGCATAGCAAATAGTGGTTTTGGTTATCTATCAGAATTCGTGGTGGCAGAGGCCTTCACTGCTGGAGAATTAACCTTTGCGAACTTTGTACTCAGTTCGGGTGGGAACACTTTCAATATAGATCCTGCTGCCATCGCCTATAATGCAGCTACAGATACCTGCTTCATCACTTTTAGCGCAGCCTTCATACAAGAAATAGGCGATTTAGATGCTTTCTGGGAACAGGGAGAATCTTTTACGCTTACCTATGAGGTAACCGTAACCGACTGTTCTCAAAACCAGATTCTCTCCTCCCCCACTGTGTACTGGTCTTGTCAGGGGGAAATATGTACCTCTGATTCAGAACAGGCTAGCATCACTATTCCTACCACCAGCCCAGATATTACCGTAAGTCTGGATTCTGGAGGTCCGGATGAGTGTTATGGATATGAGAATGGAGCTAAGCAGTATGTGTTTGAAATTACCAACACAGGTACAGGTACAGCCACTAATGTGAGAGTCAACCTAAGTTTTGAGGCTAACTTCCTCACGGGCTACGTTCCTACGGCCGTTACGTACAGAATAGATGCAGGAGCAGAAATCCCCATTACAGCAGATGAGGTTCTAAACATAGTAGAAGATGATTTCGCCTGCCAAACCAATGCCCCTGAACCTCTAGATAGACAGGCATGGTGGTTATTCCCAAGCCTGGAGGCAGGATCTTCTATTTTCCTCACCTTCAACGAAGTCTACACCTGTAAACCGGATGTATGTATAGATAATGAGAGAACCTTCGTAAGAATGGGGAGCACCCTCATGAGAGGATTGACCTTTGATGACGCCTGTGGAGGGAATGGTCAAAATCTGGGAACAGAGACCATTATCCGAAATGAAGTCTTTTATGCAGATGCCGTCTCCTTTCCTGCTAACATCATAGAGAATGGAAATCCTGAGGAGGTCATCATAGACTTTACGGATATGGACCTCACTAATTTTATCTATGATGATCCCACTGCCTACTGGGAACTCAACGTAGTTTTTCCGGGACAAGTAGACCTGGCAGGTGCCATAGGAGACATAAGTTGGGTAGGCGGCGATGGGCAGATATTCACGCCCTCTTTCTCCAATATACAGGATGACCAGATGACCATCCGCTACTTGGTGAATGAGCGTATCAACAGAGAGGGTTCCACCTTAAGGTTCCCCATTCAAATGGACTGTACTGAGGCATTGGGATCAGGTGAAATATTTATCACAGTAGTCCTGGTTCCTTCCTTAAACTGCACCTTCCCTTCAGCATACATTATGGGCTGCCACGAGCAGGAGATCCAGCGGATTTGCCAAAACTGTCCTGATCCTGGAATGGAGCCGCTGTCTCAGACCTTTGAACGACAGAATACGGGCTTAGCTGATTATGATAATAATGGCTGTCCCGATAATGACAATGATTGTGATGGGACACTTCAGACCTATACCGGAGCTGACCTAAGCGCACTTATCAGGAAAGATAAAGCCTTGGCAGGAGATACTATTTTCTCCGAAATCAAGGGAGCCATACTCACGGATGGAACTTACCCAAGTTGGCAGTATGTATACCTAGAAGATGATTTTGAGCTTCCAGATCAGTGGTCCTTTGTATCAGCTACGGCAAGCATATTTGACCTGTCTACAGGAACTACCTATACCGTGGATCCCCTGACAGCTACCCCTACTGCTGATGGCTACTCGTACGACCTAAGCGTGGCCAGTCTGGGTGGGATTCTGCCCGGAGGATTTGTGTATGAGAATGGGGATACCCTGACCATTTCTATCTCCTATCGTCTTGACTCGGTCGGTACCACAGACCTAACGCCCTTTAACCTAAGCAGTAACTTTTATACCTCAGACATAGCTAATCCAGCTACTATCACCAACAAATTCAGCTGTAACCTTTTAGATAGATCTATCAGTGCTGTGGATGTAAATCTGGAAATGTGCTGCTCTAATACGCTCTTTTACGAAGGCTGTGATTCAAGCCCAGATGAGAATGAAATCAGGATACAGATGGCTGGGAATGATACCGGTGGGCAATTCTTCCCGTATGAGTACCGGGTGCTAAGTACTCCACAGATAGTGAGCTATACAATTCCTCCTGGCTATGTACTGGATTCTGCAGAAATTTACCTTAGAAGAGCCATAGAAAATGGAAGCTCTATTCCACAGCCAGCCGTAGGCATAGAAGTTACCTCCACCACCGTCAATATGGATGGGAGTACGACCGTACACTTTGACCTTTGGGACCCGCTAAATAGTGGTATTTGGGTGCAGAATGGTGGAAGTATGTTTCTCTCGGATGAGGGGTATAAAGTCTTTCCTTCTGTGTTCTTAAGTCCGTCTTGTAATTCTCCTGCCTCTTACGCCCTGGATATGGATGATCCTTTAGCTAACAAGCTCAGCATGCTTCAGAATAACGGTCAGGTAGATACAGCTAACATGGGATCAGAACTTCAATACAGAGCCCCTCAATTGGAGGCCAGTTCTCCTCAGGCTACCATCACAGGCACACTGGATGAGGTGAGTTGGGATATTACCCTCACTAACGGTTCCTCTTTCTCAGCTGCAGACTTTAGCTGGATCAGGTTATTCTCTCCCACCAACCTCATAGGTAGTAATAGCATAGTGCTGGAGGATAATCTGGGGAACCCAATTCTTCCTAATGCTGATGGCATTTATGAGTTGGGGAACCTTGGAACCAGCAGTAGTCAGAATTTCACCATTACCGCAGATAATGCCAACTGCCAGTCTGATAGTTTGATTGTGTTATACGGATGGGATTGTAGCGGGTATCCAGCAGATCCCTTGAATCCTGCTTGTACACCGGAATCGCTCACTTTATACATCAATGCTACAGAAGCTCAGCTTTCCTCCAGCTTCAGTTCGCTGTTTAACACGCCTACAGATCCGGCTGATCCAGCCTCAGCTGCCTGGAACAGAACGGATGTAGACATGTGTGTTTCTTTTCCAGTAGAGCTTACGCTAAGTGCTGTTGAGGGAGCAGACCTGGAGGACATAGTCCTACAGCTTACCCAAAATTTGGGAACGGGTATGGGAGGACTGGATTACATTCCCAACTCAGCTTATATAGAATATCCCGTGGGGACTACTCCCCGTCAGGTAGATGCAGTGGGTGAAACGGCATTATTAACTCCAGATGCAGAAGGAAACTGGAAGATAGACTTGGAAGAACTAGATGCGACTTATTTCGGCGCAGGAAATGCCTTGAAAGGTTCTTACAGACCAGATAGTAATACCGTTATTCTAAGGCTGCTGTTCCAACCCAACTGTAATTTTGTGAGTGGCGCGAGCCTGGATATACAAACGCTGGCCTTCACTTCCTGCGGTGCGCTGGCAACGGGAAGTGGAACTGTAGGTAGTTCTCTCGAAATCCCCTTGAATGGAGTTACTAACCCCTACAGCGTTCAATTCAATGAGATCAGCCTGAGCAACTCTTTCACCGGTTGTACAGATGTGAACGCTATGCTCATCAGCTTTCAGAAGGTAGGAACTACCGCAGTAGCGCTGGAAGATTCTCTGCAAGTATTTTTACCGGCAGGTTTGGCTTTTGATGCCTTTGGAGGCTGTCTGAGTGGGCTATGTATAGATGACACCAAGCGTTCCATCAAAACCGTGGGAACCCAGACTGTGATCAGCTGGCCTATGCCCGACTTACTAGATGGGGAGGAATCCAGTTTCACCTTTGATGTGGCGGATGATGGAGGACTATTCTGTACAGAGTCTGAGCCCATCGTAGTTCAGTCTCTAAGACAAACCTCTGTCTTCTGTGCGGCGACCGGGAGTAGCTGTAACAGCACCATTTCCATTACTGGGAGTGGAGAAGTAACCCCTACTGCTGATAAACCTCAGTTGACCCCCTTCTTCCAGAATGTGGTGGCTAATACTTATCCAGATAATATTCCAGCTGAAAGACATGAGTTTATCTTTGACCTGACGGTAACTAATACGGGTACCGCTACGACAGGGGATGTGGAAGTCTGGATCTTCTGCGCTAATTCAGAAGGTACGCTGAGTAGTGATGCTGTCCCTCTACAGATTCTCCAGGTGCCTGGCCCTATTGCGGCAGGTAGTGCAAATACGCTAAATGTGAGTTTCTTTGAAGAGACCTGTGATCCGTCCATCAATGGGATTATCGCTCTCATACCTGACAACCTAAACGGAGGAGGTAGCCAGTGCTTCTGTCCTTGGCCGGCAGGCTTAGATGAGATAGCCGCTAATCCTGGAACGCTCCCTTATGAAGGACTATCCACTGCTGAGCTTTCTTCAGTCTTACCTGTAGAGTTTCTGGCATTCTCCGTAGAAGAACAGAATGAACATGCACAGGTCTCTTGGTCCGTATTTGAAGATGCTTCCTCTCATACGTATCAGCTAGAAAGATCTTTGGATGGGCAAACATTCTCAGTTCTGAATAGCCAGAAGAGCATAGGGATAGCTGGTAAGGCTTCCTATAGTTTTCAAGATCAGAATGTCAACAGATTAGGCACAGACAGACTATACTACAAAGTAGCACATATAGATATCAATGGTGCCCTAAGCTATAGTTCCATCGTTGAACTGGCTATTAGTGGCCAAAGCGCACTTTCTTTATCAGTCTATCCTAATCCAGCTTTTGATGAGATTAACCTGGATATCTTCCTACCCTCTCAGGATAAGTATCAACTGTCCATTTTCAACAAACTTGGACAAAGCATGCTATCGGAGAACATTCCAGGAATAACCTCCTTCCTACAAAGGACGGTGAATGTTAGCAGCTGGCCTGCCGGGGTTTACCTCATCAGGCTGGGAGATGCGAGAGAAAGTCTTACCTATAAATTCATAGTCAAATAGGAGAGGTAGCGCTTTTCTCCTAAAGATGCCGTAAACTTGGGGCGGAAAAAGACCTATCTTTCTATTTTTATAGAAGGACAAGTAAGATCGTATTAGCGTTAGTGGATTAAGGATTATGGCAAGATCTAAGAAACCCCCAAAGAAAAAAATTAGCATCCCTACCCTCATAGGCATAGGGGTTTTGGTGCTCATATTGGTAGCTGGAAACTTTCAGCATGTGAGCAGCCTATTTACGTCTTCCAAGAAGGAAAAACGAGCCAGGATCAGGGAACCTCAGTTCAAGAAGGAAGGGGAGCTTGATTTCATTTCTTCATCTACAGGGGAGGTCATCAAACATATAGACTTAGAGATAGCCGAAAATGATACAGAAAGGGCTCAGGGCCTTATGTTCAGGAAGTCTATGGAGGAAAGCAGAGGGATGCTATTTATCTTTGAAACAGAAGAAGTCCAGGGTTTCTGGATGCGGAACACCCTGATCTCCCTGGACATCATTTATGTGAATGCTGCGCTGGAAATAGTTAAAATCCAGAGAAGGACTCAGCCTCTATCAGAAGTCTCCCTAACCTCTGATTTTCCCGCTCAATATGTAGTGGAAGTCGTAGGTGGATACTGCACTAAGCACAACATACAGGAAGGAGATCAGATCAAGTTTATCAGGAGCTAAGATCTATTCTCCAGCGAAAGTGGATATGGCCTCTTTCAATTCTCTATCCGATTTTAAATCTGGCTTATTCTTCTTCAGATAAGTCTTAAGTTCTGATTGCTTTCCTGGGAATAAACTCTCAAGTCCTTTCTTGTTAGGCTTAAACATGGTCATATTTCCCCTTTGATCGACGGCGAAGAACTTAACCCTGTCCTTAAATTCATCGTAATTCTTACCTGGACTGTAAGTACCCTGGTAATCTGCCTTCTGAATATATTTTTCGTACTTTTTGATATAGGTTATCTTTTCCTCGTGTAACACCTGCCCGAAGAATACCTGGTTATCTTCCTTTGAAGTAAATTTCCTAAAAAATAGGGTATCTGCTGTACCGTTGTTAAGCATCCAGAAGGATTCAATCATCCCCTTGGGAAGGTATTCCATTTTTCCATTGTTCCAGGTAGTAACTTCATGGCTGTAGGCCTCATAATTCATCACCTGAAATTTCTTCTTATTCCCTCCGGTGGTATAGACTACTCCAGACCCATTTACTTCAAAGGCTAAAGGATTTCCTCTTAAACCTTCGAACCTATTGTCA
>JBCDBC010000037.1:0-12929 GCA_039184535.1 Bacteroidota bacterium
CTATCTTCCCGGATGTATTTAACACCACCACTTCGTCCTGATAGACTTCATAGTTTATCAGGTCAAACTCCTTTCTAGCATCCCGATTAGTAACCACGGCTCCTTCTACAAACTCTTCAGTTACCAGTGGAGTCCCTTTCATACCTTGATAGGTTTCATCAAAGGTCCTGAACCACACATGGAAGTGCTCCACATAACGTCGCTTTGGGGGGCCATCATCTCGTTCAGTGGTATCTGTTTCCTGTATGGGCGCTAACTGTGTAGCGGTCTCCTGTGCCTGGGAGGGCAGGAAAGAAATCAGCAAGAGGAATATGAGGATGGAGATTCCCCAAAATCTGTGGTAATGATGGCTCATCCTTTTTGCCTTAAATTAGTAAATACACAAACTTAAGGCAACAGCGCCATCTATCTGTCGCCTACTTTCCAAACAACAAAATTAGTGGTCTTTATTCCTCCAAAGACCACTTAAGCTGAAACTCTATTTCTTCTTCCTCCTCTCCGCGTTCATGCTCTATGTTATACACTGCACGTACAGGGACGTAGATCCTTTCTCCGGCTATTTGTATCTCAAAACGATCATCATTTTCGATAGCATCCGCCAATCGCCTAAGTTTAGCTACAAACTCTGATTTCGAATAGCTTTTCTCTATGTCGCGTTCTTCTTTTCTGGGCATGTGATTTTTCAGTTGATATAGTAAATACTTGCAGTCTCTACTGTTTGTTTATAGCTCAGTACTCATGATCATTCTATTCTTTTCATAAGAAATAAATGATAAGCCCTCACAAAATTTCTTCCGCGAGGACTTCCCTGAAAAACAATGGCGTACTTCTTCTGTATTAGTTAGAAAGCTGATTACTGAGCAGCAGCTTTAGCATTGAATACGTTACTTCCTAATTCAGAAACTATCCTTCCTCCGGCAAATGCACCAAAGCTGGTAGCGATGATCTCGTCAAAACCCAAGCCTTGAGAAACGAGGAAGCCCCCGGCTATCCCGCCGGCAACACTAAAAACGATGTTTGCCCACCAGGGAGTTGGATCAGGATTAGGAGGAATAGGGAAAGGAAATCTGCGTGGTACTGTACCACACCACCCTACGAGGGACCAATAAGCTAATAGTGAAATCATGGTTGAAAAAATTTAGGTTTAATGAATTGTTTACCGTTCTCAATCCAATATTAATTGGAGGTGGCTTACCTCCACACCATCCCCTAAACTTTTCAGGGTCAACCGTTTGCTGATAAATCGAATTTAGAAAGATAACATTAAGTTATTCTCCAAATTTTATTCAAGATTATCCAATGGCTATTCTCTCTACCGCTAGTCACGACTTATGTGATGATCTAAAGAAGGTAAACAGGAGTATCTTATTTGCCTTCTTATGTATTCATTGCTTTTATCCCTTAACGTTTGGAAAGATTATCTCTATAGATCTTAGAAAAGGCTTTAACCGCATGGCACTTAGTTACAGCTGCACTATTTGCACTAGCTAAACCCATTCTGTTAGCTATTTCTTCCATGGGATAATTCTTTGACCATAAGGTAAGAATCTCCTTTCCTTGTTCAGGAAGGGTGTCCAGGCAGTCCTGAATTAATTTTCTATCAATACTCTCTTTTGTAGGATCCAAAATCAGGTTGGATATTTCTCCTATCTCATCAAAAAATGGCTGTTTCCCTTTTATTCTCATCGCATCTATAATCCTAAACCTCATCGTCTTTTTGATAAACCCGACAGCAGCATGCTGATGATTAGAAGAGAATTTCCCTTCTTTTACCAACCGTACATACAATAGGTATACATCGGTATAGATATCACTCACTTCTTCCCTACTAAAGAGTGTTCGGTATTTACTGTTAAACAGATTAATCAGATAATCCCATTCAGAAAACAATCGATTAACAACTTGTCTGCTTTTTTTGCCTCCTTGTCTTATGGTTTGTTCTTGCTGTAAATAATTCATAATGTTAGCACTGTTTTGTTTGACTTGATTGATAAAGGAAGAGCTAATTCACAAACCCAGCTTGTTTACCTGTTGTAAATGTTTGCTGTTATGTTGTTTTTCTAAGCAAGGAGAAATAATCATTATATACCTCACCATTTCTAGTGATTTTGGTCTACCCAGATTCTGAATTAATCATATATACTCTCGGAAAAAAGTACCTAGGTGAGCAAAAAAAAGAGCGACTATCCTTCGACAATCGCTCTTAGAGTATATTCATATAGCTTTTAGGGCAGACTCACCGCTTCGGATGTATGACGAATTCCAGTGATTAATTGATAGATAGAATAGAACTCTTTTGTCTGTTTTCCTTCACTTAGTTTCCATGTAGAATGCCCACCATTCTCAAGAACCTCCACTACTATATCTGCTTTTTCATCAAGAGAATATCCTTCTCTCTCCAAGGCTCTACGCGTCCAGGTGGCTTCCTCTCCTTCTCCAATTAGATGTATGTATTTTTTACTAGCCTGCTGTAACTGAAAAGCCCCACTAAATTTATTGAAAGAGACTCCTTCACTTTTGAAGGCTTGCTCAAAGGCCCCGTTCAAGACCAGGTCCTCCGGTGCACCTACATGTAGATTCCCGCCCTTGGGTAGTAGCCAAATCCTGTCTGCACTCCTCAAGGCCAAGTCCATATCATGGGTAGATAAGAGTATGGCTTTTCCAGCCTCATGCGCCAGCTTCCTCAGCAATTGCATAATTTCTACCCTTCTAGGTAAGTCCAGAAAGGCCGTAACTTCATCCAGTATCATTAGCTCCGGCTCCTGTGCTAATGCCCTCGCGACCATAATCTTCTGGCGCTCTCCATCACTCAGTTCTGACAGTACCCTATCCACCAGTTCATGGGCCCCTGTCATATCTATGGCCCACTGAATTAGTTCATAGTCTTTTGTACTTAGCTTACCTGTCCAGCCCACATGCGGATAGCGGCCAAGTGCTACCACCTCGTAAGCAGTCAACATACCCGCATGTACCCGCTCTGTGAGTACAAGGCTCAGCTTTTGGGCCAGTTGCTTACCAGAAAGTTCTTTAATGGATTTATTCCCTAACAAGACTTCTCCTCCCAAGGGTTTTTGTGCACCGGAAATGGTTCGCATTAAGGTAGACTTCCCAGCGCCATTAGGGCCTAGTAAACAAACCAGTTCTCCTTTTTTGAGCGTAACGTTAATATCACGGGCTACGACCTTCGATCCTTTCCCTTGCCTATACCCAATTACAAGGTCCTTTATGTGAAGTATGCTTTCCATAAGTTTGAGAATTAAAGTTCGAAGGCTCTCATACGTTTGTTCCTCAGAATGACCCACATCACTACAGGAGCGCCTATCAAGGCATTGACAGCATTCAAGTGGAGGAAGTGTCTCTCCCAGGGAAGGTGGACGAATAGGTCTGCTACTAAGGCTATAATACTCCCCAGCAACATCACTGCAGGGAGGAGAATTTTATGGTCAGATGTATTGAAGACTCCTCGGGCTAGGTGAGGGATAATTAATCCCAAAAACAGAATAGGTCCACAATAGGCAGTAACAGGCGCCGCCAGTAGAACAGCACTCCCCAAAGTGATCATTCGGGTATTACGGATAGACATCCCCAGGCTACGCGCATAGTTTTCCCCAAGAAGCAAGGCATTCAGGGGTTTGGCCATTAAGAGCGCCAGCACTAAGCCAATTACTGTCAGGGGCAGGAAAACGGGAAAATGTTCCCAATACACACCTGCGAAACTCCCATCATTCCATCCTGCAAAAATCTTCGTCTGCGATAGGTTAGTAAAATGCAGAATGGCACTAATCAGGCCTTGGGCCATGTATCCCAACATCAACCCAAAGATCAGAAGGGTGATGGTACTCACCTTTCGGGAGATAACTACAATGAGTAACAGAACTAATAAGCAACCCAACATGGCGCCTGCTACTATACTCAGATTCCCTATGAAGGCGAAGTTCTGTAGAAAACTGGACCCTACTACCGCAGCTGTGGTAACTACCAGAGCTACCCCTAGTTGAGCTCCAGCGGTCAGTCCTAAAGCCCATGGTCCTGCCAGCGGGTTTTTGAAAAGAGTCTGTAGCTGTAAACCTGCAGTCCCTAAGGCTGCTCCTCCTATGGCTGCTGCAATAGTACGAGGTAGACGCAACTCGTTGATGATCTTGGTCCAGGTACTATCTGCTCCTTCCAGACCAAATAGGGATGACACCACACCCGATATAGGAATATGAACAGACCCAATCCCCAATTCCAAGAGAAAGATCAGGATGGTAATAGCCGCTAAGAAGGGGAACAGAAAAACTCTTCTATGACTGGATAATCGTGGCCGCGATTTACTGCCCGAAACAGGAGTAGCTATAGATTCACTCATGATATCTTGTTATTCTTCCTCGGAAATATTCTCAGAATTCTTATCATAATAGCCTATAAACACAGGAGAATGATCCGGTAACAACTCAGGATGTACTAGCTTGATGAGGTCTGCTAATACTGTATCTGGTCTCACTATGGCTGTGGCATACCAGTCTGAGGTATTATTTTTTGGATCTAATCTTCCCATGTTATGGTAGAGATTCTCCTCTCTCCACGCTTCAAATGAGTTCATTAACTCTTCTTTCGGAAGAGGACCAGCGTGAATATCCATGATTACCCAATGCTTGGCTTCTATTCCCTTGGACAAAAGTTCCTCTGTGGTTATGGTTTGGGTACCATTGGCGTTAGCAGGGGTATTGGCTAGTAAAACATTCTCCAGACCCGCATCACGCATATACTGGCCTGGGAAACTGCTCAGTTGCATAATCCATCTTTGCTTCCCCCTGTAATACCCCCACAATGAAGACTCCTTCTCTTCAAGCTCAGCAGTCAAAGCGGTTAGGCTCTCCACTCTGTTCTTAATCACTTGAAAAATACTGTCGGCTTTTTGCTCAGCATTGAAGAATAATGAATAAAACTTGATCCATTCTGCCCGGGCTAAATACTCTGCTTCTGCCCAATCAAACACTGCCGCAGTAGGGATTCCTAACTGCCTGCTTTTTTCCAAACTACTGCTATGATCCAGGCTAGCCAAGGTCATGAGAAAAACTTCAGGACTCCTTTCCAGAAGTACTTCTATGTTTGGCGGACTGTGCCAACTGTATCCAATCTGCCCTATCTCACCTGAAAGGGCCTTATTTCGCATATCATTATTGTAAGAGTATAAGCCTCCAATAGCATTGATGTGATGTTCAAGGCCTAGTTCCCGTAGAAAGCTTTCCGAATGCTGCACATTTACTGCAGCAGTTTCTACCGGAATGTAAATGACGGTAGCATTCTCCAAATCACCTTTTAGTTGAGGGGGTATTGTTCCTTTCTGTACCAAGACGAGTTTGTCCTGGAGAATTTCTCCTTCAGGCTCTTTCCCATCATCATAAAAATGAGCATCCGTCTTTACGACTTTATAGTTCCCGTGATAGCTCACGCTAAAATGAGTTGCTAACTTAGGGATTACTTTATGCGGAAAGTAATCTACCTCGCTTGATAGAGGTTCATTCTCTAGTTGGGCTTTCTCTTTACTTCCTTCCTGACCACAGGCAAAAAGGAATAGCAGAAAGACGCCTGTAACAACTTTGTTAATCATTTCCATTCTATTTCTCCTAGAAAAAATAACTTATGCTCCGGTAACACTTCCCTTTGCGAGAATGCTACTTACTCAGCTTTACCTCATCAAAGAACATCAACTCATGCTCCGGCAGTAAGTCCGGATAAAAGATAGAAACCAGATCTTCAATGACCAGATCAGGGCGTACTTCCGGTGTTTCATACCAGTCATAGGCGTCATGCTCATGTCTTGTCCGTTTTTGGTAATGATACACCCGCTTATTCCGGTAAGCTTTGAAGCTTGACAAATAACTTAATGGAGGCCACTCATCATCAGATCTACTATTGGTGATCCATACATCAGCCTCACTTGCCAGACTGAGTAGGCGTTCATTATTCATTCCTACCAGATGATTGGGCCCATTATCTTTTAGCACATTTTCTACCCCAGCAAAGTCCAGAAAGGAAGCATAAAAGTCATTTCTATGGACAGCCCAGTCACTTTCTGAAGAAGGAAAATAGGTCATAAATCCTTTCTGAGAAGGCCACTTATCTGCTGTCAATTCCTTTAGCTCTAAACATCTCTGAACTACCTTATCAAAAAGCAGATTGGCTTCCTCACTTTTATGAAAGAACAAGGCTGTAAATTTTATCCATTCTGCTTTTCCAAGAATAGATGGCTCCGCCCAGGCAAAGTGAGGAACAGCATTTATTCCCAGTTCTCTCATTTTCTCCACTGCAGTCAGTCTCTCATGGTTATAAGAATACAGCATCAGCAGATCTGGATTTAGCGCCAGAATGATTTCAGGCTTGGGAACCTGATGAAAACTATATCCAATAGAGGCTATTTTCTCTTCTTCCCACCGTTTCCTTAGCAGTGTATCATATATGCCTCCTCCACCCATGCCTATAATATTTTCCATCAATCCCAGAGAGGTTAGACGGGTGATCTCTCCATCATCATTAGCAGCAACAGTTTGAAGGGGAACTTCTATTAGCCAAGCTTCAGAAGGGATTTCTACTTCTTTAGGGAGAGTTTGTCCGCGTGGAATGAAGATGATCTTCTGGCTATAGGCCAGGCTCCGTTGATCACTCTTCACATGTATGTGAGCAACCTTATGCGTTTCATGATTTTCTATAGAAAAATTTTGGGCACGGTCTACTGTTACTTCTTCCAGAAATTGAGAAATACCTAAGGAATCAGCGGCTGATAAATTCGGGTTTTCTCTTTCATGCGTTTTGAGGGGTTGGCATTGAATGAACGTAAGAGCCAGAAGGAGGATTAAGCTCGTCTTTTCCATAAAATACCCAAGGTGGATGAGAAATAGCTCAAAATAACGCAACAAAGTTGCACTTGCAAACGGCATAAATTTTCCTAAAAAACTCTGTCATTGAGAAGAAATCGAGGAATAGCCATACATGCTAACTTGTAAAGTAGAAGAAACATACCCCCTATGAAAGCCGCCCTCTATACCCAATTTCAGCAGCCAATTACCTTGGAGCAGGTTCCTGACCCTACCCCTAAAACCTGATGGCATGGTCATCAGAGTTACTGCTAAAGGCCTGTGCTGCAGCTACTGGCATGGGTGGATAGGACATGATGCAGATATCCGACTCCCACATTTACCTGGACATGAGTTGGTGGGTGTGATAGAGGCAGTAGGGAAAGAGGTGAGAAATTTCAAGCTAGGAGATAGGGTAACCGTCCCCTTTATGCCAGATTAGGATCCTTAACTCACAAAATACATATCTAACTCACCTTTGCCTTTAGCATTTACTTTTCCTCTGTATTCACACACGAAGTCATTTTTTACTAAGGTATACGTATATGCCGAGAGGTTAATTCTTCCAGCTTCTCCAGAAGACTCTATTCTAGCAGCAATATTGATGGTATCCCCAAAAAGGTCATAGGAAAACTTCTTTTTCCCGATAACTCCCGCCGTGATGGGTCCTGAATGAATCCCAACTCTCACCTGCCACTTAATCCCTTCGTGTTTATTTCGTTCATCTAAAAAAGCAATGATCTTTTGAGCCCCAAGAACACATTTTTTTGCATGATCAGGGTCTGGTGTTGGTAGCCCACAAGCAGCAAGGTATGCATCCCCCACCGTCTGGATTTTTTCTAACCCAACTTCATCCATGATTTCATCATATACCTTGAAAATATCATCTAACTCTGAAACCAGTTTTTTTCCAGGAATAGATGCTACTATGTTAGTGAATCCTTTAAAATCCGTGAACATGATGCTAACTTCTTCAAAAAAAACAGGCTGCGTTTTTCCAGTTAATTTTAGCTCTTCTGCTACTGTAGCGGGGAGAATATTGAGTAGCAATTCATCTGAGCGTTTCTGTTCTGTCCTAATTTCCTGTGTTTGCTCGAATACGCGTTTACGTAAGAGTTGACGTTGCTTTCTTAGAGAATTTGTCCGCCAGCGGTATGAGGCGAAAGTAATCCCTATTAAAGCTATTGTGTAAAGCATGTACGCTATCCATGTTTGCCACCAAGGGGGAATAATATAAATCTTCAAGGAGGCCCCTTCCTTATTCCATACGCCATCATTATTAGATCCGATTACCTGAAAAGTATAGGTACCCGGGTCCAGATTAGTGTAGGTTGCGGAAGAATTGTTACCCTCTGTATCAATCCAATCCCTTTCATAGGGTTGCAGACGATATCTTATTTGATTTTTCTCTGGATTAAAATAATTCAAGGAAGCAAACTCAAAGGAGATATCATTTTGTTGCCAATTAAGGTAAATCTCCTCTGCATAAGAGATCTGCTCTCTTAATGGAGAAGGATAAGCTAGGGTATCTCCATTACTCCCTTGGATGGGTACCTGGTTATTAAGAATTCGAAAGTCTGTGATATTAACATTGGGTACAAATGGGTTATCATGAATGCTATCTGGATGAAAACGCAGAAATCCACTAACACTTCCAAAGTACATTTCTCCGGAAGAACTTTTCAGGCAAGCACCAGAAGAAAACTGATCATCAGGTAATCCATCCGCAGCATCATAGTTCCTGAACGCTTGAGAATTAGGATCGAACTTTGATAATCCTTTACCTGTACTCAACCACAGATTTCCATCTTGATCTTCTAATATCCCTCCTACTTGATTATGGGGCAAACCATCCTTTTTCTTCCAGGTCTTTAACTGCTTCAGATCAGGATCTAACCGATGAAATCCATAATTTGAAGCTAACCACAGTATTCCCTCCGTGTCTTCATAAATATCCACACAGTATGGAGCATAATACACAGTATCAATCCCCTTTTCTCCATTAATTTTGAGTAAATTTTCTGTAGTCCCTAACCATAAGTTATGCTTATGGTCTTCAAACATAGTAGTAACAGTATACCCTAACTTGTCCCCATAATCGTCATGTGACAAGCTAAGGTGTATAAACTGATCATCTTTGGGATCATACCTATATAATCCATCAAGCCAGACTGAGACCCAAAGCGTCCCTTCATAATCAATTAGGACATGATTAGAAGAATTTCCTGGTAGATTTCCTGGGCTAGAAGGATCTGATAGAAAGCGACGAAACTTTGTAGGTGAATCAGGGTCAATTTGCAGTAACCCATTTCCCCATGACCCGGCCCAAATTTGTCCATTAGGAGCCTCCGTTATTTCTGAGGCTACCTGAGAATTAAACTGATGAGAAAAAGTTTCTGTATCTGGGTCAAATACTTCTAACCGTCCGTTTGCAGTCATCCAAATTTCCCCATCATCTCTTTCCAAGAAGCTACTAGCATGAGAAATTGATTCTGATAACATGGGAAAGTATTCATACTTAATGAAAGCTTTTTGGTGTTGATTCCAATAAAACGCACCCGCATCCCATGTACCTAAAAATATTCCCTCTTGGTTATCCCATAGAATGGATGTGATTGAATTGGATCTTAATTTACCAGGAAGAGTGGGATGTGCTGGATACGAAACTATAGATTTCGTGTAGCGGTTTAGTATTTTTAGTCCTTTCCCATCTACTACTAGCCAAAGATTACCCTCCGGCCCCTCACTAATTTCACTTACTGAAGATGCTTTAGCACCAACTTTATCATTCAATGAATAAGGAATGAATTTGCTATTCTGCCTATCAAACAAAAACAGGCCAGTTGTAGCGCCAACCCATAGATTTTGCTGTGAATCTTCAAAGATGGAAGAAATGACTCTCTCATCAAGTATCCTTTCTCCATCTTCTCGGAATGGATGATAAATCAAGGTGTTATTAGCCCATTCGTATTGGTAGATGCCGTTAGCATAGTCAAACCATAAATCCCCTTTGCTATCTTCCAGAATTTTGGTAACGAACCCTGGTGATACCTCTTTCTTAAATTCACTAGTAAATGAGGTTACTTTGTGGGTTTGTGGATCTATCCTTAATAAACCATGGTCATTAGACGCTAACCAATGATTCCCTCGACTGTCAACATATAATAATTGAAAATAAATCCCACTCCCTCTATACTTTGGTTGGATGATGCTAAAACTGTCCTTCTCTGGGTAATATCTGTATAGGAGACGATAACCTGATAACCACATATTCCCCTCATTATCTTCTATAATATCCGTAATAACCCCAGGGAGAAGATGAGGAGGCACATCTAAATCATCCAAATAGGATTTAAGTTTTTTCCCATCATAGCGGTATAGGCCTGTATCAGTCCCAAACCAGACAAAACTTTTGCTATCCTGATAAATTTTAGTGATCCTGAAATTCGACAAATCAATATCTGTATCTAGCTGCTTAAAGGAAAGGGTTGGTTGAGCAGATACATCTGGAACTAACATAATTCCTAATCCCAGAATTAGCCATAAAATGCTCCGATTTAGATATGCCATTTTAAAGGATATTCTGTTTGAAGTTAGGAAATTTATTCCATTGAGAAATAAGAGTTACCATCACATTAGTTATCCCTGTTTTTCAATTTCAATTAATATTAATCTATGAAAGCAGCCTTCTACACTCAATTTCAGCAGCCAATTACCTTGGAACAGGTTCCTGATCCTACCCCTAAACCTGATGGTGTGGTCATCAGAGTTACTGCTACAGGCCTGTGCCGCAGCGACTGGCATGGGTGGATGGGACATGATGCGGATATTAGGTTACCACATGTGCCCGGACACGAGTTAGCAGGTGTAATAGAGGTGACAGGGAAGGAGGTAAGAAATTTCAAGCGAGGTGATAGAGTAACCGTCCCCTTTGTAGCTGGTTGTGGAACTTGTGGAGAATGCATCTCCGGTAATCATCAGGTATGTGATCATCAGTCTCAGCCGGGATTTACCCACTGGGGTTCCTTTGCAGAATATGTGGCCATTGACTTTGCGGATGTAAATCTGGTGAAGATACCTGAAGAAGTCTCAGATATCACAGCTTCCATCCTTGGATGCCGATTTATCACCTCCTTTCGTGCTGTCGTTCATCAAGGAAAGGTTTCAGGTGGACAATGGGTAGCCATACATGGCTGTGGAGGAGTAGGACTTTCAGCTATCATGATTGCCAATGCTTTAGGTGCTCAAGTGATAGCCGTAGATATAGATGAGAATACCCTGAAATTAGCCAGAGAACTAGGCGCAACGCTTACCGTAAATGCTTCCCAAAGCTCAGACGTAGTTGAGGAGATACAAGAACTTACAAAAGGAGGTGCCCATGTATCTCTGGATGCCTTGGGAAACCAGATCACCTGTTTCAATTCTATCGCTAATCTCAGAAAAAGAGGGAAACACATTCAAGTGGGCCTTATGGCGGGTAGTGACCATCATCCCAAAATCCCTATGGATAAAGTCATCGCCAATGAACTGGAAATTCTGGGAAGCCATGGCATGCAGGCCCATAAATACCCGGAAATGCTGGACATGATCAGGAGTGGTAAGCTTCAGCCGGATAAGCTGATAGAAAAAACCATTTCCTTGGGAGAGGCTCCAGCAGCTTTAATGAATATGAACAGCTTTTCCCAGAAAGGCGTTTGGGTGATTAATTCTTTTTAAGAGCTACCCCAATATTCTCGCGATAGTTTTGTTGGAGACTGTCAATAGCGCCTTCCCTATCATTTTTTATCGCATCCAGAGTTTCATTTGCATCCATTTCAGGATGATATTCTCTTAGGTAAGTATCACTCCACAATATCAAATCCACAATCACAGGCGTAAGGCCCAATCCCTTCTCCGTAAGGCGGTAAATATTCGTCTTCTTATTATGCGGAAGTTTCTCTTTTGAAATAAGGTGAAGCTCTTCCAACATCTTCAGTCGCGAGGACAGAATATTAGTAGCGATAGCCTCCTCACTTGCCGTGAAATCCTTGAACGTCTTGCTGCCGTCAAGCAACATCAGTTTTACGATGACCAAAGACCACCTATCTCCCAGTACATCCAGGGCAGAAGTGACAGGACAACTACATCTAAATTTAAGATCCATATAACCCCAACATTATTTTTTTTGCTTGCGGGATGCAATTAATTTTCAATATTACTTGCATATTGAAAGTAATTTTTTTAATTTTTACTTGCAAATCAAAAGTAATAAATAGTTATGAAAACTTCTCTATTAATGCTGCTCATGCTTACCGTTTTGAGCAGTTGTACAAAATCTCAATCTAGTTTAACTGAACCCCAAACAAACTCTTCTCAAATTATGCAAGTATCAAATAAGGAAAAAGTAAGTGCCTTCATCAAAGCTGTAAATGCAAGGGACACGAGTACAGTAGCTGAACTGGTACACCCTGATTATGTCCAGCACAACCCCTTCCTTCCTACTGGGAGAGCTGCATTTGTAGGCTTATTCCCTATTCTCCAGGAGAATAATACCCAGGCACTAACGAGTAGGATATTTCAAGACGGGAACTGGGTGGTCATGCATAATAGGTGGGAGGGGGCTACGCCCTTTGGTGCAGAAACCATGGTGTCTTTTGATGTCCTTCGCCTGGATGAAAATGGGCTGATTGCAGAACATTGGGATGCCATGATGCCTTTTGCAGAGTCTAACCCCTCTGGAAGAAGCCTCTTAGACGGTAGCACTGAAATTACGGATCTGGAAAAAACTGAGGAACACAAGGCCAAAGTAGTGAAGCTATTTGACACCCTAATCACTGGTAGTCAGGAAGAAGCAGGTCAAGCTGTAGGGGAGAATTTTCACCCGGACTATCTACAGCATAACCCCATGGCAGCTGATGGAATAGCAGGCTTTGCGGCCGCCCTCCCTACAGAACAGTGGGTGTTTACCAAACAGCATAAAGTGATCGGAGAAGGGAACTTTGTACTCTCCATATCTGAAGGGACTCACAAAGGAGTTCATTCGGTATTCTATGACCTACTTCGCTTTGAAAATGGGAAGATTGCGGAACATTGGGATGTGATCCAGCAAATCCC
>JBCDBC010000038.1:0-12816 GCA_039184535.1 Bacteroidota bacterium
CCTACGGATCTGGAAGCTTTCTCAGTAACATAAACGATGGATCAGTTTCTGCTTTTCAGCTTACTGATAGAACTACCCTCAACTATGCACTAGGATTCTCTGTGAGGATTTCTCCCTATGACATCTTCGGGACCAAAAAAGAAAGAAGAAAAAAGGAATACGAAATCCTTTCTGTCAAAAGAGAAAAGAATGTCATAGCTCAGCAGATCACAAATGAGGTCATCAGGCTCTATAGCAACCTCAGGCTAGCCCAAAGCCTGATAGACGTTTGGATAGACCAATACCAATCTGCAGAACTGGCCTACCAGCTCACCAAAAAATATTTTGAAGAAGGGAATGCCCCTGCTGGAGAATTTACCGTGGCCTTAGAGAAAAAAAATGGTGCACTCAAAGAACTGGAAATTGCGAAAGCCGAGTTCTGGAAGTCGCAAAAACTACTGGAAGCGTTAGTAGGAGATTCGATTAGAGAATAAGAGGATGAATGTAGTTCAGTTTATCAGGCTTTTCTTAAGACATTTTTGGCTGATGGCTATCGTGGGGCTTATCATGGCCTCTCTGGTATTCTACCTGACCAAAGATGGCAAGAAGTCCTACTCCTCTTTTACCATCTTAAATACGGGTTTGGTTTCAGGCTATAGCATTGAAAAGTCTTCCAATTCCAGGGTAGACTATGCCTATGTTTCTAGTGAGTTTGATAACCTTATTAACCTCGCAAAGTCCGTAGAGACCCTAGAGGAGCTGAGCCTTAACCTCATGGCAGAATGCCTGCTCCTTTCAACTCCTGATAATAAAGTCATATCTGCGGAAGGTTTCCCGGCGCTTCTGGAGAAGTGTGCTACTATCCCGGAAGCAGAGTTAAGCCTTTTAATAGATAAGCCCTCCGTTATAAACTACCTAAGGGATGCCAAGCAGAACCTTAACCATCCAGTTTACGAACTCTTCTATTCAGATGATGACTATTTCGGGATTGACCATCTTACTGCCACGGTAACTATTGCAAGGGAAGGGAAAAGTGATATGCTGAAGTTCTCCTACCAATCCAGTGATCCGGCTATATGCAAGAGAACCCTTGAATTACTTACAGAAATTTTCATTTCCAAGCAGAAGGGCCTTAAAGAAGGGCAGTCTGCCTCTGTAGTCGAGTTTTTTGAGAGAGCTACTCAGGAATCGGCTGATAAGTTGAGAGATGAAGAGCTCAAGATGAAAGCCTTTCGGGAAGACTACAAAATCATCAACTACTATGAGCAAACCAGGTTCATAGCCGGGAAGCGAGAAGACTTATTTGAGAAGTATAATGGAGAAATGATGAAGAAGGCCGCTTCCAGGGCATCCTTACAACGATTAGAAGAGAAGTTGGAAGAAAGAGTCAATTTATCAGGTATACATAAAGAGCTCGCAGACAAGAGAAATGAGTTATCAGGTATTCAGAGCCAACTGGTTCAGATAGAGCTAGCCAAAGATTACCATGATACCTTTGTGGACCCTTTGATAGAGAAAGTGTTGAAGTCTAAAAGGGACAGGATCAAGCTGGAGCTTGAGGAAAATGCTAGTAAGACCTTTGAAGTGGTAATGACACCAGAAGGGGCAGAACTAAAGAATATGATCTCCTCCTGGTTGGAAAACTATCTGGCGCTGGAAGAAGCCAATGCCAGAATAGAGGTAATGGATAACCGTAAAAAAGAATTTGAAATTCTTTATGAAAACTTTGCTCCTCTGGGTTCCAAGTTGAAGAAAATAGAACGGGCCATAGATGTAGCAGAAAGAGAATACCTGGAGAACCTTCATAGCCTGAATCAGGCAAGACTTCACCAGCACAATCTCATAATGTCCACTAACCTGGTGGTGGTAGATAAGCCCCTATTTCCTCCCAAACCTGCTAAATCCCAGCGAATGATGTTGGTGATCGTGTCTTTTATGGCAGGTTTTATGTTGGTTTTTGGGGCAGCTGTAGGGATGGACTATCTGGATGAGAGTATGAGAAACCCAGCTATAGCCATGCGGAATACTGGACTTTCTTTAGCCGGAATGTTTCCCGATTTCCCGCAAGACAACGAGAAAAGCAAAGTACTCTTTGATGAAATAGAGTGGCTCACCTCTGGTTTATTGATCCAAAACATCCAGGCAGAGATACAAGCAGCAGTAGAGGTAGGGAAACCCACATTCATTTCTCTTGTAAGCATACGTGAAAGCGAAGGGAAGACTTTTCTCGCCAACCAAATCCAGAGGCGGTTCAGACAATTGGGAAATGATATTCTCATTATCAGACCCAAGAATGAAGGCTACTTCTACCATAATGACTGGACCTTTGTAGATCCGGAAACGGATCAGGAATACCCACTGGACTGTCCGGCTCAGTTTGAGAAATACTCCTTTGTCCTCATTGAGTATCCGGGTATTCTCAAGTCTCAATACCCAAATGAATTACTGTCTAAATCAGCTATGACCTTATTGGTATGTGATGCTAACAGGGTTTGGAGAGAGGTAGATAAGAAGGCTTTACAAACCTTTCAGAAAGGGACTGACCAAAAACCTGCTTTAGTCTTAAACAGGACCAGAGTAGATGACCTGGAAGACTTTATAGGAGAAGTTCCTAAGCACAGATCCCTCATTAGAAGAAAGCTAAAAAGATTGATTTCTAAAGAATAAACCAGCGTCTCATTCTACACTATGGAAAAGAAATATCTACTTTGTATTGGAACACCTGCCTGGGAGGGAGACTACCAAAAGTCTACCCTGGAACTCCTGAAAGAACTCTCACATACACATGAGGTGCTATATGTGGAGTATGCTTTTACCATATTGAATGTCCTCAGGAGTTATAGGAACCGGAACAGCTTTGTTCCTAGAGAACGGATATTAGGACAGGAAGAGCGGCTCCGGTTTATTCCTACTGGCCAGGGGAAAGGCTTACATGTACTTACTCTGCCTCCCATGCTACCCATTAACTGGTTACCCCGAGGAGGCATATATGTCCTATTCGCCAGGATAAATGCATGGATAGCCAAGAGGTCCGTTAAGAAAGCCCTCAAGAAATTATCCTTTGGTCAACCTACGGTTATGAATGCCCTACAGCCTATGCTAGGTAGGTATTTAGTTGACGCCTTTGATGAGAATGGAAGAATTTACTACTGCTATGATGAGATTAGTGAAGCGGTATGGCTACAG
This sequence comes from Bacteroidota bacterium, assembly GCA_039184535.1. GTDB lineage: Bacteria > Bacteroidota > Bacteroidia > J057 > J057 > JBCBKZ01. Next base: position 3,166 of record JBCDBC010000038.1, read on the forward strand.
AAACATGGTGGATGGATAGAGAATGAATTCATTCCGCTGGTGGATGAGGTAGTAACTACCTCTGAGCCCCTGAAGAGAAAAAAACTGTCTCTCTCAGTTCCTACCTCAGTGGTGAAGAACGGGGTAAACTATGAGCTATTTTCAGAGGCATATGATAAGAGATATGATCGCTTAGGGTCAAAGTTGGGACCCAAAACTGTGGGCTATGTGGGGAGTATAGATTTTAGAATGGACCTCAACCTTATTCAGTTTCTGGTTCAGTCCAGACCAGAAGTCCATTTCCTTCTGGTAGGCCCAGTAGCAGATCCTAACATAAAGCTGAGGCTGGGAGGATATGATAATGTCGTTTTTGTGGGCCCTCAGCAGCCTAACAGATTACCGGAATGGTTGGCCAAAATGGATGTAGGTATCATCCCTTATGTTACCAATGGCTTCACCCAGAATATCTATCCCATGAAGGTGAATGAATACCTGGCAGCAGGCTTGGCAGTGGTAAGTACTGATTTTGGGGATTTGAGAGATTTTCAGGAGGTCATTACCATTACAGACGAGGCAAATGAATTTCTGAAAGCCATAGATGCAGGATTAAGCCATAGAACCATAGCCCTTGCTACAGAAAGGACCATAATTGCCAAAGGAAACTCATGGAAGGCCAGAGCTCGGAAGTTAGGACAGATCATAGATAAGGTTGCAACTAAGAAGAAGGGAGATGCTCCTGTCTCCGTTGAACCTCAGTCCGTAAGGCACACAAAAACAGCTCTCTAAGCTTTACTGGAAATCAGGGCTGGTACTCAAAAACTCTTTGAACCAGAATCTGATAGCAGACTTGTAAAAATGTGTGCGCTTGGCCCCTTTGTAGCCATGCCGCTGGTCTGGGTAGACCATAAACTCAAATTCCTTATCCAGATCTGTGAGTTCATCCACCACCTGTATAGAGTTTTGCATATGGACATTATCATCTATAGAACCATGTGATAAATAGAGCTTTCCTTTTAGCTTATCCATATAGGTGAGGCTGGACCCTCTTAGGTAGCCCTCTGGATTCTCTTCAGGTGTATCCATATAGCGCTCCGTATAAACAGCATCATACAGCTTCCAGTCTGATACAGGTGCTCTGGAAACACCGTGTGTGAAATAATCAGCTCCGTAAGTGAGTGCCATAAGGGTAGTATATCCTCCATAGCTTCCACCTGTGATACCTATCTTGCTCTCATCTATGAAGGGCTGTTCTTTTAGCCACTTAACTCCAGCTATGAGATCATGCATTTCCCACTTACCTAGGTTGCGGTGCATTTTAGCTACACCTTCCTTCCCGAAATGGCCTGAACCTCTGTGGTCTATCGCGAAAATGATGATCCCACGTTGCGCATAGAAATGCTGTCTAAGGGTTCTGAACCTATTGGTTACCCTTTTTCTGTCGGGGCCGGCATAAATGTCAAAAATGACAGGATACTTTTTATTTATGTCAAAGTCTGGTGGAAGTATCCAAATGGCTGGTAATTTGAGTCCATCTCCTGAAGGGATGGTAAAGGTTTCCGGATTTCCCCAGGCATACTTCTTCATTTCTTCCGTAGCCTGATCTCCCAAAATTTTGAGCGTCTCTCCTTTCTGATTTATCAGGACCATCTTGGAGGGCATGATCAAGTCGCTATAGGTATCAATGAAGTACTTACATCCGGGACCAGCTTTAAGGGTGTGGAAACCATCTGTTTGGGTGAGTTTACTGACCTTTTTATTTTGGAAGCCAACAGAAAAGAGATGCTGTTCTAACGTATTGTCCTTATCAGCTGTGAAATAAACTGTACTTTTTCTGCTATTGGTGCCCAAAATTTCTTTCACCTGCCATTCTCCATAAGTAAGTTGACGGATCAGCTGACCTTCCATACTGTAATGGTATATATGAGCAAATCCACTTCTGTCAGATCTAATCAGGAATCCCTTTCCGTTATCTAACAACTTGAAATCTGGCGTCTTGAAAAAGTTTACCCATTCCTTCTGCTTTTCTTCGTAAATCTGTCTTCTTTTTCCGCTTACAGGATCTGCTGCATAAATTACTATGTGGTCCTGTCCGCGATTCATTTGTTGGAAAATGAGTTCCTGACTTTCCGCTGTCCAGTAAGGCCACGCGGTATATTCGAAGGACTCATTGGTATCCATCCAGGAAAGACTGCCCGTTTCTACATTGATCACTCCCAGTTTTACCCCAGGATTTTTGTCGCCTGCTTTGGGATATCGCTGTTTTTCCACTTCTCCATGAACCCCATCAGCCCCGAAGATGGAGAAGACAGGCACCTCTCTATCATCAAACTGGAGAAATGCCAAATATCTACTATCAGGAGACCACCAGAAGGCTGCATTGTAGGTAGCTCTCCCTAAAATTTCGTCCATATACACCCAGGAACTCCATCCGTTATAAATGAGATCTGTTCCATCCGAAGTCAGTTGTTTCTCTTCGCCTGTAGCCAGGTTTATGCTAAACAGATTATGATTACGGGTAAAGGCTATATGCTTACCATCAGGAGAAAATCGGGGATTCTTTTCTATGTCAAAAGGACTATCCGTGAGCTTTCTAAACTCCTTAATGTTATTTTTATATGAGAATAAATCTCCTCCCTTAGCTAGTATATAAGTCTGGAAATCAGGCGAAATAGCAGTAGAAGAGGCTGGTAATTTGCTGCTGGTAAAAGGGGCGGAGAGCTTGGTAAGATTGAGAAATTCTCCTAAAGGCTCATTAGTGGGAGTTCCTGAGAGTAAGGTATATTCATTAGCGACCTCCTTACCCAGCACATAGGTTTCTTCGTCAATCCACCCCTTAAATTGGGGAAGATCTGCCAGGATTTCAGGACTGCCAAACTCAAAGGCCTGATCGTAGGAAAAATGATTCTGGCTATACAGAAAAGTTGGCCCTACCCATATGACTAGGGTAATAATCAGCAATATTAATCTGTTCATGAACGGTTATTCTAAAGCTATCTTCTCACCAATTCAAATTAACATTTTTTTTCACTTCCATGTTATCCCTTGTATGAGTAGTCCTTATTAGGTGAGAATGGCATGCTAACAAGCTTATTTTTCGGAAAAATACCTACCTTGTATCACCTTTAGATTATTCCAATACTCGCTATAACTACAGACTATGAGAAGATCAAGAATTGCTGGAATAGGGTACTATGTTCCCAAGAATGTGGTCACCAATGACGATCTAGCTAAAAAAATGACTACTTCTGATGAGTGGATACAAGAAAGATCCGGGATTCAGGAAAGAAGGTATTTCACCCCGGGAGAAGACACGGTATCTAATATGGGGACTCGGGCGGCGAAAATTGCTATTGAAAGGGCCGGACTACAAATTGAAGACATAGACTTTATCATATTTGCTACGCTGAACCCAGATTATATGTTCCCTGGTTCAGGGGTACTTGTCCAGAGAGAACTTGGCCTAAATGCGAAAGGTGTTCCTGCCCTAGATATTCGTAATCAGTGTTCGGGATTTATTTATGGCTTATCTATCGCAGACCAGTTCATCAAAACCGGTATGTATAAGAATGTGCTGATGATAGGGGCAGAAATTCACTCCTCAGGGCTGGACTTCTCGGATGAAGGAAGAGATGTAACGGTACTCTTTGGAGATGGTGCAGGGGCTGTAGTACTTCAGGCTACCGAAGATGAGGATAAGGGGGTTCTCACTACCCACCTTCACGCTGATGGAGAGTATGCGGAAAAACTGGCCGTATTAGCTCCTACTGGTCATAAAGAGAGACACATTACCCACGAAATGATAGATGATAGGTCTATTTTTCCTGTGATGAATGGACGTTTTGTCTTTAAGCTGGCTGTAGAGAAGTTTCCTGAAGTGATCATGGAAGCGCTGAAAACCACTGGCTATTCTACAGAAGATATAGATATGTTCATACCGCATCAGGCCAACCTGAGAATTGCGGAAGCAGTGCGTAAGACATTAGGCCTTCCATCTGAGAAAGTGCACAATAACATCATGAAATATGGGAATACCACAGCGGCTTCTATCCCTATTGCTCTAGGGGAAGCGTGGGAAATGGGGAAGGTAAAAGAGGGAGACCTAGTTTGCCTTGCAGCATTCGGAAGTGGATTTACTTGGGCTTCCGCCTTGATCAGATGGTAAGACATCAGAAATAGATTAGAGGCCGATATATATCTAAGGTATATATCGGCTTGTCTTATTAAGGAGGGAAGCTGAAAACTATGCGCTTGAATTCTCGTTAAAGAATAACATACCTGATGAGAATATTCATTGGGTTTCCCCAAGTCGTGCTAGGACTTAGTAGAATTATCATTTCACAAGATTAAATGTCTGAATCGATGAGAAATTTGCTCTTTATTTTACTGGCAGGAGTTGTCGGTGGATTAGTGGTACTGTTTGGAAGTAAAGCGGTGCCTACTTTTTCTGATCCCGGTCCTATAGTAGAGTTTGCACCCTCAAAATTAACCAAACTTCAGGATGATATTCCCGGATTAGACTTTACCTATGCAGCCGAGCAATCTATCCCCAGAGTAGTACACATACGTGCCCTTTCTATGGTAAACAGAGGGAGAAGTACAGATTTCTTTAATGATTTCTTTGGAAACAGAAGGAGAAGAGGAGGAGAAGGAGAGCAAAGAAGACAAGGAAGTGGTTCAGGTGTAATTATTAGTCCAGAAGGATACATAGTCACCAATAACCATGTTATAGAAGAGGCGGAAGAAATAGAGGTTCAGTTACATGATAACCGTATATACAAAGCTAAGCTAATAGGGACTGATCCGAATACGGATATTGCCTTGATTAAGATTAATGAAGCGGATCTTTCCTATATGCTGTTTGCAGATTCTGATGAAGTGAAAGTAGGAGAATGGGTACTGGCAGTAGGTAATCCCTTTAGCCTTGCTTCTACTGTAACAGCTGGAATAGTAAGTGCCAAAGGAAGAAGCATTAATATCATAGGAGGGGACGCCCCTATAGAATCCTTCATCCAGACAGATGCTGCTGTAAACCCCGGTAATAGTGGGGGCGCACTGGTAAACCTAAATGGAGAGTTGATTGGGATTAATACGGCCATAGCTACGCCTAACGGGGTGTATGCGGGATACTCTTTTGCCGTTCCCAGTGAGATCGTAGCTAAGATCGTAGAGGATCTGAAGAGCTTTGGTGTGGTTCAGAGAGCTTACTTAGGTGTTCTGATCCGTGGCTTAAATGGAAACATGTCAGAAACCCTGGGACTGGATCTGACTGAGGGAGTGTACATTGACAGTGTGATGAATAATAGTGCTGCTGAAGATGCAGGCATATTTAGGGGGGATGTTATTCTGAAGGTGGATGAGGTGGAAGTGAAGAATTCTCCCGAACTCCTCGAACAAATAGGCCGACACAGGCCGGGGGATGAGGTGGTACTTACCCTATCCAGAGATGGAGAGATAGTTACCAAAACGGTCAAACTGAAAAATCAGTCTGGAAATACCCAAATTGTGGAGCGCAAAAGGCCTTCGGTATTAGAAGAATTGGGAGCAGAATTTGAAACTCTAGATGAGGAGAAGGCAGAAGAATTGGGATTGAGTGGGGGAGTGGTAGTGAAGAGAATAAATTCTGGTAAGCTGAGGGAGGAAACAGATATGGAGGAAGGCTTTGTCATCACCCACATAGACAAGGAGAAAATTAGAAACCTGGAAGACCTGAAAGACATCGTTAAGAAGAAAGGCGATAATGAAGGAGTGATGTTGGAAGGAATCTATGAAGGAAGTTCCAGAAAATACTTCTACGCCTTTGGGATGTAGGAGTAGTAGGAAATAAAGAATAAAAAGAGAGCCGTCTCATTTCTGGGGCGGCTCTTCACACTTTAATAAGAAGTAGACGGTGTATTAATCCTTAAATACAGCTATGTGGCTGAGTTGAGTTATGTTTTCAGGATCGCTGAAGTCGTACTGATAGAAGCCGTCTTCTCCTACCAATAGCAGCACATTAAACAGCGGGATCACATCAAAGGCGTGTATGTTAGGGAATTTCGCTATCTCTGGAAGCAGTAGGCTTTCATCCGCCAACAAATCAGTTGCATCAAACACCTTCAGGCCTGCATCTGCTTCACAAATGAAGAGTGTACCATTCTTGATTCCCAGTCCATGCGGGTTAGTCATGGGGAATGAGTTGATGAGCCTCGGGTTTTCCAGATCTGAGATATCCAGTACGTCTAACTGGTTAACGCCATCTCTACACAGATTACCAGATCTGAGCGTCACGAAGGCGTGATGCCCTTCCGCTACTACAGGATCACAGCTTCTCAAATGCGAAAACTGGGAAAGTTGTCTGGGGGCAGAAGCATCATTCAAGCTGTAGATAAACATTCCAAACTGAGAACCTATCAGCAGATTTCCCTGGAAGGGGAAGATGGTTTCTATGGCCCAACCTACATTCACCGTATTCACCAGGGCAGGATCATAATCATTGGAAAGGTTAAAGACTACCAGATCCTGGTCTGTAACGGCATAAAGATGATTCTTAGATATAGTAAACCTGGCCAGTGAACCACCGACGCCAGTAGAGCCGTCGGCAGCACTGCTTTCAGGAACAGCCAAATCATCTGTAGAGGCGAAAAGATTGAAGGGGAAGCCCCGGCTTCTGTCGCACTCAATGGTTTCTGTAACTTCTCGGGCATTCCATTTCTTTACCACTCCCTGACTGGCATCAGCCCAAAAGCCATTAAAGGTGGCTATGTAGGGAAGGATGTCTTCTTCTCTATCTACCTCTACCACATTATTCAGGTCTGAGATATCCAGGGTTACCAGGTCCACATGGCTGTTAGCATATAAAGCGGATCCTTTAATGCTGAGGTCAGTATTTCCGGGAATCCTAATAAATTTTTCGTTGATGGGGTTGGAAGGGTCAAAGTTGTTGATTACATGAATTCCTTCATTCACTTCACTGATGAAGATGTAGCCGTCTTTATAGTAAATTTTTCCAGGGTTGATTAACTCTTTAGGGGATTCAGCCTGGATAGCAGCCCGCATTTCTTCATAGCTCATGTACTCGGGTTCCCACATGGTATAGGTAACCGTACGATCACAATCGTCCTGGCAGCTGGTCATGCTCAGCAGCACAATGGGAATCATCAGTAGGGTTAAGGTATTTCTTGAGATCATATTTCTTCCTTTTTTTGTACTAAGACGGAGAAAGGGAGAATGATGCTGCACGCGAAAACTTTTTTTATTCAGATGTATTCTCTCTATACATATTCATAACATTGAGGTATCTATGGCTGGAAGCATAGTAGATAATTTGAAGAAGATTCTTGAGAAAATCCTGGAGGAGGTAACAGGCAGTGGGAGAAAGGAGGGAGAGGTAAAGCTGATAGCTGTTTCTAAAACCAAGCCCATAGACTTAATCAAGGAGGCTTTTGAGGCAGGACAGATAGATTTTGGGGAGAATAAAGTTCAGGAACTACGTGAAAAACATCCCCTCTTACCAGAGGCTAATTGGCATATGATAGGGAGTCTTCAAAGGAATAAAGTGAAGTACATAGCCCCTTTTATCCACCTCATTCATTCGGTAGATTCAGCAAGACTGCTGGTAGAGATTAATAAACAGGGAGAAAAAAATGATAGGGTTATTTCATGCTTACTCCAGTTAAATATTTCTGATGAGGATAGTAAATCAGGCATGGAGGAAGAAGAAGCCAAAGCCATCCTGTCAGAAATAGAGAAGTTTCCTTATGTACATATAAAGGGGCTTATGGGGATGGCCGCCTTCACAGATGATAAAGAACTTATCAGATCTCAGTTTAAGCGTTTAGCTAAAGCCAGAGAAACATATAAAGAGTTTGAAGGCCCAGGGGTAAAGATGGAAGAGCTCTCCATGGGGATGTCTGGGGATTATGACATTGCCATAGAGGAAGGAGCTACTATGGTAAGGGTTGGGAGTGCTATTTTTGGGTCCAGGAACTATGGTTGAGAAGAAATCTTTCTCACTTTCTGAAATGAGGTAGCGGCATCTATCATTCTCATATAATGGACTGTCTTACCACTTTCCAGAGATTCATAGAAAAGTCCTTCTTCAGATTCAATGATCCTGCACTTCCCCATTTCGTATCTGAGGGACTCTACTATATCCCCCACTTGTATAGACTGCCCGTCAAGGTCCACCATTTGTAGAGGAGCATGCGTTCCATTACTATTTTCATTACGTTTGAAGAAGTTAAACATCCGATTGTATTTAGGCTTAATAAAGAATGACTGATACTAAGATACCTAATTCTGCTGGTAATACCCTCCCGCATATTTACACCATTTCTGGGATGGGGATGAATGAACAGCTTTTTAGAAAGCTAAACCTCCCCTTTTCAGCTACTCACCTTCCATGGATAGAACCTGAAAAGGGAGAAAGCCTTAGTGATTATTCTAAAAGAATAGGGTCCATCATTCCAGAAAATCAGCCAGCCATAATCATAGGACTTTCTTTCGGAGGGGTAGTTGCATTAGAAATGGCGGAATGGCTAAAACCGGAAAAAGTCATCCTTATCTCTACCATTAAGACCCGAAAAGAGCGACCGCTATTCTTTAGGTTCATGGAGTACATCCCCTTATATCTTTTTCAACATAGAAAACTTCAGAATGCGACTATAGGCATGTGGGGCCCCTTCTTCGGCATCAATACAAAGGCTGATATTAGAAGGGTGATGAGCTTTTTCTGCGACCTATCCAACGATTACTTCCGCTGGGCTATAGGCCAAATGGTAAAACTGAAGCGAAGTAGCTGGAAAGCAGATCTGCTCCACATTCACGGAACTAAGGACAGAGTCTTCCCATCAAAGTACCTTCATGATGCTCACCTTATACAAGGAGGAGGACATGCCATGATCATTAGAGAAAGTGAGGCTATCTCGGAGATTATTTCCCATTTTCTGACTCCGGAGCTTGCCAGGGAATAGCTCCAGCCTTTTGTAGGTGTTTCATCAGATAGCGGTTAAGTTCTCTTGCTTTTTCAGGCTCCTCATCAAACAGATCCTTCTGCTCATAGGGGTCCTCAGCCAGGTTATACAGTTCTCGTTTCCCAAAGGGATCATTTTGAAGGAGCTTCCAATCGCCCTTTCTGACGGCTTCTATGGTTTTACCGCCATAGCGCATCCCTCCTTCTCTTCGTGAGAAAAAGACTACCCTCCCTGTATCAGCTTCTGGGACTGATTCTCCTATTGCTTCCTGGAGAAAGGACTGACCTTCTATCTGATGAGTAGCTGTAATTCCAGCAGCTTCCAGAACCGTAGGGAAAGCATCCATACTCAAAGCCATCAAGTCCGTTTCAGTGTTCGCAGTGATCTTCCCGGGCCAACTCATGCAGGTAGGTACTAGTAAGCCTCCTTCATACACAGATTGCTTACCATCTCTAAATGGACCATTGTTAGCTTTGTCCCTTAATAAGCCACCATTATCACTGGTGAATAGGACCAGGGTATTCTCCGCCTGTCCTGTTTCATGTAAGGCATTTAGAACCTGTCCGATTCCATCATCCAAATGTTCTATGAAAGCCACCTAAGTCTTCTTACTTTGGTAAGCGAAGTCCTTTTTGAACATCGGAATGAAAGAGACTTCGTTCGGCTTCGACCCGACTGATGTTTGCGATTTCGGCAGTTTCCCAGGTTCCGTTACTCTCAA
>JBCDBC010000039.1:0-12663 GCA_039184535.1 Bacteroidota bacterium
CTACATTCTAAAAGTGCACCAACAATCAAATGTATATACAAAGAGAATACTCATCCGCAGATAAAGAATTAACATAAGTCTTTTACCCTTGTGTGGATGCTTCTCTAAAAGAACACCAAACCTAATTCTTATACTATGAAAAAAGCAAAGCTACTAACGCTTATGTGCGGGATCCTGGTGGCTAGTAATCTGTTGACCTACACTGTTGTGCGATTGAGCTTTAACAGGTATCAAGCAGATCAAATAACCAACTGCTTTCACTCATCGAGATCTGATTCGGATATAGTAGAGATCAACTCTTCTGTGAAAGAAAAAGGATTTGGATGCGAGATCATTAACCATTCAGCATGCTATAGATTGGATGAACTTATCGTTGAAATCGCTTTTTCACATAAATCCGTTATTGACACCTTGAAGTTAACTACCACCAAATCTATTGACCCTTTACACAGTGGATATATTCTGATTGAGGAAATAGAAGTAGACTCAGTAATAATATTGAATTACTCCATCAAAAAAGTAAACCTATTTATATAATTCAACTATAACCATTATGAGAATTCTGACTTGTGCCACAGTAATAACTCTTCTTTCACTTACGTCATGTGCAACAATCTTCACAGGCTCAACTGCCAACTTGAGGTTTGACTCGAATGTTAAAGGGGCAATAATTGAAATGGATGGACTTGAGGTAGGTAGGACACCTTACACAATGAAAGTAAAAAAGTCGTTTAATGGAATTGTAACTATGCGGGCAGAAGATTATCAAGATAAGAGCTTTTCTCTGCCAAAAAGCTTTAATCCAGTAGCCATCATTAATCTTACTAACATCTTTGCCTGGGGAATAGACTATTTAACAGGTGCCATGTGGACATTTGACCAAAAGGGATATAAGATTACACTAGAGGAAGAAGACTAACGTTGGGTGATAATCAGTATTATAGGCTCAAAAAGGGGGAGGTTATCTTCCCCTTTTTTAATTTATTGTAAATGGAATTTTATATATTCCGTTCGGTTTATTTAAAATAAATACACTACTTCCTTAGTTCCACATCTACCTAAACCTACTATCATCTACTATAAATATTTTCACGAAAGAGAGAAAGTCAGTATATTCAAATAAGCGGACGGGTGAATATTTCTTCTTTCTGCTTCTTTCCTTAGGCGCACGCACTATACGTTAGCTACATTAACCTGTAACATCATGCTCAAACGTCTATGTGTGTGGGTGCTGGTCGGAATGAATTTCCTCTACGCCCAAAACGGCCCCAACCTGGCTGTCAAAACCAAGGGCTTTTATACCACCACTATTAAGCCTATGTTTCCCTGGGTAATCCTGATCGTATTTGTGATCACAGCCCTTTACAACATCAGTGATCTCATGGGGGAGAACCGGGATTACAAACGCTTCTTTACACGTATCGGTCTCTTTCTGGGAGGAACACTCATGGTCATTGCCATTGTGAACTACCTGGCTACGCTCAGCATTTAACTCTACCTCTGATGAAACAGATACGAGTTCCCAAACAGATAGAAAGGGAGTTGCGGATACTGGGGATGAAGATGGTACCTTTCTGGATAGTAGTAGGACTAACTGCTATTAATGTCTTCATTCTCTTTGTCGCTTTCTCTCCCCTGGCCCTTATCTGGTGCCTACTGGGTTCAACCGGAGAATTTGTGTTGGTGAACTACCTCTACGAACAGCCCTGGCTATCCCAACTTTGGGATCAGCAACTACCCAAAGACGTGATGAATGATTTGCCATGAGTAAGCTCTCACAACTATGTTATGTTAGCTCTTAGCGACCACCATCTACTACTAGAGATTCAGAATCACCGAGCCTATGCTGCTAATGGAGATCTGATTCTGGCCTACAAGCTTCAACTTCCAGAGTCTTACTCTTTAGGAGAACAAGGCTTTGATGGGCTATATGACAGTTGGTATAAGGCCTTTAGATCATTGGAGTCGGGAACCATAGTCCTTAAGCAAGATGTATTCTGGCAAAAGGAACATGAAGGTCAGCCTACCTCTGACAGTTTTCTGGCCAAGGCTACTCAATCGCATTTTGAAGGAAGAAAGTGCCTTTCTCATACAAGCTATCTCTTCTTTATCTACACACGAACTGGCTCAGTCCTGAAAAACAAGGCTATTCAGAATCCCTTCAGGAAACTTCCCAAAATAGCCAAGCTACAAGAAGAGCATCAGCATGTTCAAACTCGCTTTATAGCAGAAGTGGAAAGAACCGTCTCCTTTCTCAACGGACAGGTAGAATTGAGACTAACCCCACTCAAGGAGGAAGAACTCCATGACTACACCCGCATCTACTTCAATGGGCTTTACGAGGATAGAACCACTGACAGCAAGCGAGAAGGAAATAGCTTCTACATAGGCGACCGACGAGTGGGTATGTATGTGCTTAGGTCGCTTAAGCAACTCCCAGAAAGTCTTTCCAATACTGTCATAGACCCTCAGATGAGCAGCACAGATTATCAGTTTTACCAAGGTTTCGTGGATGGATTAGGCTTGGGAATCCCTTTTGATCATATCTATACCCAGGTTCTCTTCATGGCAGACCATGCTAGCAAGAAAGAAGAACTCTATCAAAAGCAGCAGCACTTTCATGGAGCTCGTGCTTTTTCTCCAGACAATAAGATAGGGGCTCAACAACTGGAAAGCTATCTGGAGGAAATGGCAGCAGACGAACGCATCCGACTGATAGATATGCATGCCAATCTATGCTTCTTTGCCAGAAATGAGTCAGAGTATGACAGCTTCGATAAGCAAGTAGCCAGGGTATGGAAGGAAATGGATATCCGCCCCTACTACCCAACTGGAAATAATCTGGCCAATCTCTTCTACCTCTCCTACATGGGATATGTCTCCGGTATGAACCACCGCTTTACCATAGACCTACAATTGGCCCTATGTCTGTTTCTCAATGTGTCTACCTACCAAGAGGATGAAGAAGGCCTGGAGTTTACTGACAGAATCTTCAATCTGCCTATCAAACGGGATGTGTGGGATGAGAAAAAGAAACGCATCAAGGCACGCAATTTCATGATTGTAGCTCCTACCGGAGAGGGGAAATCCTTCTTTGCCTCTCACCTTTTCAGGCAATACTACGAGGCGGGTTACTATATGGTCATCCATGATATGGGCGACTCCTATCTTAAGCTTTGCCAGCTTTACCCAGAAGGCACTTTATATATCCGTTATCAAGAAGGAGAAGCCTTACCTATTAATCCTTTTTCTCTGGAGAACGGCCTAAGTGCTTCCAAACTGAATGAGTTGGTAAACTTTGTGTGCAAGCTCTGGAAAAGAGGTCAGGCCGCTACTGAAGAAGAGATAGTTTCTCTTAGAAAAATGCTAAAGGCCTTTTATCAGAATGTCCCCGATTCTCATCAGTTTGGGATCTTCTATGAGTTTGTAGAGTTAAATGGAATGTCGCTCTTGGAGGAACTAGAGATTGACCCCCTCTTTTTTGACCTGCAGGAGTTTCTCCATATCTGTTCTGAGTTTGTGGGAGAGGGCGCTTACAGTTATTTATTAGCCCCTACAGAAGAACACATTGACCTGAATAACATCCGCTTTGTAGTCTTTGAGTTGGGAGCTGCTAAAGATGATCCCCTGCTGCTTTCTCTACTCTTGCAAATGAGTGCGGATATCAAGCGAAAGCTGATCTGGGAAGACAGAAGCAAAAGAGGGGTCATATTCTATGATGAGTTTGCTCGCTTCCTTCAGTATCCAGATGTACTCGCTTCTGTGGCTTATGACTTCCAGGCTGTAAGAAAGTATTCAGGCTCAGTAGGGGTAGTGCTTCAATCCCCTTCCCAACTACCCTCTCATGATACTTCTGCCAGCATGATAGATAATACCCAGGTTTTTTATGTGCTGCATAACAGCAAAGGCTATGAGGCCATTGTGAATCGGCTTGGCTTTAGCACGCATGACCACCATCAGTTGATGTCCTTAAGAAACCAGTTCTCTGGGAAGCAGAAGTATTCTGAGATTTTTCTCAAGATAGGCAGCTTTGGCAATGTCATCCGTCTGGAAGTTCCCCTAGAAGTATATGCAGCTTATCTAACTGAAGGAGCTGCTCATGAAGAGATCATTAAGCAGTACGAAGAATCAGGTGATATGCAGGAAGCCATTCAATCCTTTAGTGAATCCTTATGAGAATCATCGGCTTCATATTCGTGCTTATTCCTTTCCACGGCTTTGCTCAGATGGTGGTCAGTAATCCTACGGCTGATATCAAGTTAGCAGAATCTGTCATCATAGCTGAAGAACAAGCTCAAAGGCTGAATGAGCAGATGGAACTCTTGAAGAATGCCCAAGAGACCCTGGAAAAGGTGAATGAAAGCCTTCAGCAAGTAGATCTCATTCGTCAGATTATCACAGATCAGAAGAACATCATTTCTGGCATCAATCAGGCATACCAGGAACTACAATCTACTGAGCAGTTTAGTCTCCAGGAACTCAGCAATATCCTCCAGACCTTCATTGGATTAATTCTACGTTGTGAGCAGCAGTTTGCACTCATCACAGATGTACTGAAGGATGGTGTTTTTCAAATGAATGATAGCGAACGTCTGGGCTTGCTCATGACACTGGATGGAGAACTAACAGAAATACAGGGAGATAGCAGACTGTTCCAAAATAAGTATAGCAGGATCGCCCAAAAACGGGCTTTGGTTAAAGCACTCAATGGTGAGAGATGATAGACTATGACCTCATATACGGGATCTATAAAGGCTTCCTCTCTAGCAGTGGGGCCTTTGTCGCTATTTCCGGTTTGAAGGGCATAGCCTTCTGTCTCATTATCATCAACTGGTATCATCAGTATTTGAAATCTACCCAACGTCTGGGAGAACATTCTCTCAAAGCGCCTATCACGCCTTATGATTTGCTGAAGGGGCTTTTCCTAATAGGTGCAGTGGCTTCCTATGATTACCTGCTCACGTTAATGGATGGATTTCTGGGAGCTATCGAAAATCAATATGCTGCCTTTGAACCGGGTATTACTGTACTGGAAAGTACGGAAGAAGAAATAGGGGTAGAAGAAAGTGAAAGCGCAGAAAGCTCCGTTAAGGAAGTTGCACAATTCTACCGCATGATTACCCTCGACCCTACCCTCATTTTGATTCCTATCATCAAAGGGATAGCCTGGATACTGGATGTGGTGGTATATGGCGTATTTCTGGCAGAACGCTTTTTCTTTCTGGGTTTGTTAAGAGTGTTAGGCGGACTGGCATTGGCATGCTTTGCTATTCCTGCTTTACAGAAATGGTTCTGGAACTGGTTGGGCTTATATGTGGCTATGTACCTACTCATTCTCCCATACTTCCTCATCAATGCCTTTAGCAATGAACTCTATACACAAGGAAAGGACTTCTCTTTAGCCTTGGGTATCATTAGTGGACTCATGGAAACCCTGGTCCTCATTACGGCTGTTTGGCTGAAGCTCAAACTCTTTCGAAAATCTCATCAAATCCTGTTCAAACTCTTTACCTGATATGATATGCGACCGGATATAGACATATACAAAGCCTTACGGGTCAACAGAATGATTACCCTCTCTTCTGTGGGTTTGGCTCTACTTGCCATTGGAGGTTCACTCTTCTTTGCCTACCAGACTTACATCTTTAACCTCAACCATGCTTTTACCCTGGATAGGGATGGAGAAGTGCTTCCCCTTCAATGGGTAGAGAGAAACAGGGTGATAGAGGTGGAGATAAAGGATCATCTCAAAAAATGGTTTGAGACCTACTATTCCTATGATGCCAATAACCTGGAAGCACAGCGAGAACTAGGGCTTTGGCTGGTAGCTGGAGAGGATGGCAAAAATCTGGAGCAATACTACACAGAAACAAGCTGGTATGAGGATGTGAAACGCTTTAACATCATCCAGAAGACCTCTCTTGATCCGGCATCCATTGTGATTCAAGGAAAGGATGAACCTTTTATGTTTCAGGCTAATGCTTTGATTGAAGTGAGAAGGGGAAATAGCACTACTCATTATGAGCTGGTTTGTGCGGGTTTTATCTACTTTGTCTCGCCCAACTTTCCGCTAAATCCACATGGCCTTCTCATCTCCAACTACCAGTGGGAGTTGCAAAATGCGCAAGTTAATAAGAGTGAATCTATTAAGAATCAACCAGATGAAAGTAGATAAACAACAGTTAGCTGCTATCACAGGATTTCTCATCCTGGGAGGACTTCTGATCTATGGTGCTTTTGCCTTCTTTGGATCTGAAGAAGAGAATCTGTTAACAGCTAACATCCAATTAGATGTCCCCTCTATTCAAAATGAGAAGAATGCCTATGAGTCTCGCTTATTGGCTTTCAGAAAAGAAAAAGGAGATACTCATATGACTACCGCCCTCAATCTGGACCAATACTTTGAGTTGAATGATTCTGTAGAAGTCGATCCTATAGTAGAGGAAGAAAGCTCTGAAGAAGTAGTAATCAGCTCACCACCATCTACGCCTATAAGAACAAGCTACCAAAAACCTCCAAAAGTGGTGAAGGTGGACGCAGAAGTTGAAGCAGAGGATATACCTACCCCCAAAAGAAAAAGAGAAAAAAGCCTCTTGACGTCGTCTAGCCAGAATCTACAAGCTGAGGTTTCTCCAGAATCAGTACACATCCCCGTAGCCGTTCATGGCAATCACGATATCCTACCCGGTGAAGCCATCAAGCTAAGAATATTAGAAACAGTAGAGCTAGGAGAAAGAAAACTCCAAGCTGGCAGTATCCTTCAGGCGAGTAGCCAGTTACAGGGAGAAAGACTGCTACTACACACCCAGCATATTCAAACTTCTTCAGGACTTATCAATCTGAATTTACAGGCTTATGACCAGGGCCTCTTGGGCATGCAGATTGCCAACCCTGCTAATGCCAAGCTGCTGGGAGAAGTAGAAAATCAAACCGCCCGAAACCTGAAAGTGAATGTTCCCATCCTGGGAAGCCTCTCTACTGAACGAAAAGCTCAGGAGAACAGAATCTTCATTCCTTCTACCTATAAACTTACCCTAATCCCTCAACCATGATGCCTAATACAATTAGACATATACTCTATTTAGCCACCCTTGTTCTTATGCTGATGGGGAATCTTTCCGCTCAGTCTACCCGTTTGGATATTCCCTATGACAAGACCCTGGTTCTCATCTTTCCGTCTCCCATAGAAAAGCATGTTCTTAGCACAGAGGACATAGGAATGCGCATAGAGGGAAGTCATTGCTACCTACAAGCTGACCTGGAAGACTTCCCCGAGGCTTCTCTATTTATTCAGCTTTCTAATCAAGCCTACTACTCCTTTGTCCTGAATTACAACAATGAAACAGAGGTGCTGGTCAAAGCATTGAGTTTGGAAGAAGCCGCAGGCATAGCTGACCCTGAAGAAATCCAACCTCTTATTTCAGATGCATCTTCAGCCAGACTGTTTGAGCCAGAGTTTACCCAGGTAGAGAACACCTCTGAAGAAGAACTCAGGCATATAGCCAGGGAAGTCCTAAGCAAGCATGACATCAAAACCGTAGGCATCCAAAGTGGAAAGATTGCTCTCACTCTAGACGGCATTTATGCGGCCGAAGATATGCTCTTTCTCAAAGTCAGCCTTCACAACCGTTCCAATATTTCTTATGAAGTTGAATGGGTAAAGTTTTTCCTTACCGGAAAACGTAAATCCCTCAAGCGTACTGCCATTCAAGATGAAGAGAAATTCCCCCTATTTATCCTCAATGAATCCACTTCTCAAGTGGGCGCCAAGTCCCAACTATCACGCGTATACGCCTTCCGACAATTTTCCCTCTCTAAAGATTTCGCCTTTCAGATCGATATTATTGAAAAGGAAGGAAAAAGGGATCTATCTCTGGTAGTGGATAGTGGGGTGTGGGGAAAGGCGAAGGGGATGTGATGGGGAATCAGGTTGGGCACCTACGGAGCCCGTTGTATGCTGCCCTATCGGGCTATCTGAGATACGGCTCCTATGGAGCCAGAAGGGCAGAACGCTATTCTGACTACCCAATGCCTTTATACCCATCCCAAGTAGTGGCGCTACATCTTGTGTACTGCCATATAAACCTACCAATGATTCATCTGAGTGGTGTTTTCATAAACCCATTATAGCTCTGATGCTACAGCATTAGCAGTCCTATCTTATTTGGATGGCCAATGTAGGAACATTCAGAAACTACAAATATGTCAAGGTGTCTCAGTCCTACCTTACTTGGATTGCTACTAGAATGCTTATCTTACGTACACTCAAGAATCTAAAGTCTCAGTCCTACCTTACTTGGATTGCTACTTACCCAGCAGGCCCACATCCACATCACCAATAAAATGTCTCAGTCCTACCTTACTTGGATTGCTACCCCGTTGAAAATGTGAAAAAAAACAATCTGTACGCTCAGATAGGAGGGATTTAGTACTCAGTCTTTTTCTTCTGGAGTCGTCGACCTGCAATAAGAAGAAAAACCCTTGGGATCGACAACTCCCCTTCCAGGCTGCTATAGCAGAAAAGAGCTATTTCGGCCACTGTAGCAGGCTCGTATATATACTCTTTTGAATAGATCGACGACTTTTTGAGCAAAATAGCTTCCCCTTTTTTAGACACATAGATTTCCTTTGGGGATCTGGCTGATGTAGGAATTATCTGTATGTGGGAATCAGGTTGGGCACCTACGGAGCCCGCTGTAGGCTGCCCTGACGGGCTATCTGAGATGAGGCTCCTATGGAGCCAAAAGGGCAGAACGCTATTCTGACTACCCAATGCCTTTATCCACATCCCAGGTAGTGGCGCAACATCTTCCACCCTGGCCATATAAACCCACCAGAGATTCATCTAAAGGGTGCTTCCCCAAACCCATTGTGCGCCGTGATGCTACAGTATTAGCAGTCCTATCTTATTTGGATTGCTACAGTAGATTTTTCCGGAAATGGATCTAATGATCCAGAGTCTCAGTCCTACCTTATTTGGATGGCTACCCTAATTCTGGCGAAGCCCCACTTACGGCTTCCTTCAGGTCTCAGTACTACCTTCTAGTGGAGTGCTCTTCAACAGCTGTAACCCGGCTAAAAGAGTCATAATGAAGGTCGCAGTCCTACCTTCTAATGGAGTGCTCTTCAACCAGATGCATTAGATCTTCCTCAGGGTCGCCTCGCTGTCGCAGTCCTACCTTCTAATGGAGTGCTCTTCAACTAGAAAAAGCTGAAAAGCTTTCATCAGAAGACTTAGTGTCGCAGTCCTACCTTCTAATGGAGTGCTCTTCAACCAACTTTGTTTGGGCGCAGGTAATACCAAGACAAGGTCGCAGTCCTACCTTCTAATGGAGTGCTCTTCAACCCAACTCTAAAGGAACTGAAAACAAGGGCTAAAAGTCGCAGTCCTACCTTCTAATGGAGTGCTCTTCAACAAGATATTTCAAAAGCTTTATCGTTGTTGAACAGTCGCAGTCCTACCTTCTAATGGAGTGCTCTTCAACAGGAAAAAGCGGTAAGCTTCTTGAGCTACATTGAATGTAGCAGTCCTACCTTCTAATGGAGTGCTCTTCAACAAGCATTTACAAGCTTGATACGATAATAATTGAAGTCGCAGTCCTACCTTCTAATGGAGTGCTCTTCAACCTAGTCCTCTTCAGGAGTAAGAGCATCAAGGGGTGTCGCAGTCCTACCTTCTAATGGAGTGCTCTTCAACTAGGCGCCCTGGGCCATGTCGTAGTTCCCGTTGTGTCGCAGTCCTACCTTCTAATGGAGTGCTCTTCAACAATACACCCACAACGGTGATAACTTTGTCATAGTTGTCGCAGTCCTACCTTCTAATGGAGTGCTCTTCAACTAGGGTAGAGCCTATTTTCATAGGTGACTCTTTGGGTCGCAGTCCTACCTTCTAATGGAGTGCTCTTCAACAAGAACGGGGTGCCTGAGGCACAAGCCCCCCACATTGTCGCAGTCCTACCTTCTAATGGAGTGCTCTTCAACTCTAATTGTCCTTGATGGTCAGCCACTAGGGACTTCACGTCGCAGTCCTACCTTCTAGTGGAGTGCTCTTCAACAATTCTGGAGCTTTACGAAAATGCATCTCCTGTAGAGTCGCAGTCCTACCTTCTAGTGGAGTGCTCTTCAACTTGACATAAACATCTCTAGCCCTGCGTGCAATGCAGTCGCAGTCCTACCTTCTAGTGGAGTGCTCTTCAACCTTTCAGAAATCTCCGAAGAGATTGGTTTGAATGTCGCAGTCCTACCTTCTAGTGGAGTGCTCTTCCACCCTCAAATCTGATACAGGGCACGCAATCCAGACCGTCGCAGTCCTACCTTCTAGTGGAGTGCTCTTCAACACGAATGGATCCCAAAAGAATGCTCAAAGTATTTTTTGTCGCAGTCCTACCTTCTAGTGGAGTGCTCTTCAACCCGTGCCTTCCTGGAAAGCACAGATAGTCAGAGCATTAGTTGTCATTTTCGTCACTTGAAAACGGCCTTTTTGTGCATTGGGCATGATTTAGTGCGATTTATTGTATCACTTAGAAAAATAGCGTATTCCGGGTACCTGTTATCATTTTTACGTCTATTTCCTTATCCCCTAATATAATCATATTCTCTACTTCAGAGGGCTGTAAACGTAATATTAGTATGCTATCTCTCACATACTCTTTGGGGCTTAGTAACTGTTCTCCGTACTTCTTAATTCTTGCTAGAATCTCCTTGGGCATCTGACCCATGAAGACAGAGTATTGAACTCTTTCCAGCCCCATGGCCAGGAGCTTATCATGAAACTTTTTACGGTTCTTATCATTCTCTATGTCGTAACAGACTAAATAAGTCATCGTTTTGATTTTGTTTGGATAGTAGGTGTTGAGAAAATTCTCCCGTAAAGCGGAAAATATAATTAGATCTTCTAAGTCGCCTTCCCCCAATCGGAACCCTCTGTTCCATGAAGTCATTGAAAGAAGAGATCAGGATTTTCTTTCCTATCTTATTGATTTGTACACCTCCATCTATTTCTTCTACATGATTGACCTGGTACTTTCTTTCAAAGCATAACTGCATCAGTAACCTGTCTACCCAGGGCCTGTAAGGTTCTATCATATCAAAGACCAGGGAAGGTTTTTGGTACATATCCCTATGTAAGTATCCCATATGGCTATCCAGTCCGGCGGCCAGGGCTGCTTGTTCAACTGTACTGTAAAGCATTCCATAGAGATAGTTCAAGGCAGCATTAAACATATCCTGAGCTGGCATTCTGCTTCTTTTCGGAAAACTGTAGGGAGGCTGAAGGCTTGCTGAGAGAAATTTCCAATAAACGCTGGCCAGATTCCCTTCTATTCCCATGAGAGATTTTGCACAATCAGGGATGAAGCGGTCTTCATGCTGCTGGAAACTCTTGGTTATTTTCTCCATCTGAAGCTGGCTTTGATCGTATAAAGCCAGTAGTTTCTTCCCTTTACGGTATTTAAGGATAAACTTCATGCAAGCCTGCTGCTATCGGTATTTCTCATGGAATAGTTCTATTACCCACCGGGTAGCTTCCACGGTATACCCGAATAAGACTTGTTGCCTTCTAATCTCTGCCAAGCCTACAAAGCTGGGACTGGACATGCGTGCTTCTACCTTAGCCGCAGCATTAAAAAAGTAAATAGGAATGTTATGGGTAGCGGCTAACCTGATAGCACCAGTACTAATGAGGCAGTCTGCGGTAACAGCTATGCTACGAATCCTGGAAGGACCAATCAGGCGTTTCTGCCCATTTTTAGCAGTAAGCCAGAAACTATTGTTTCTTTTTCTGACCATCATGCCATTGGTATCTAAAACTAATTGCATAATGAATAGATAAACGGATGGATACACATGGGTATTAATGAATGATAATGGCTGGGGATAGCAACTGTAGCTCCCACGGCATTATCCAGTACGTCAAGGAACAGCCATCCAGCCGTATATCCATCCCCGAGTATGATGTACCAGAATATGCTGACACCACACCTACATACACTTTATTCCTGTTAGGGAGAATATTCAACTAAATATACTAATAAACTCCTTCAATACTGAGGTCATTGTGCATTTTTATAGTGGCTTTCAGGATGCTTTATCCTTTTCATAACCGAATATCTTCTAGAGAAGATGGCAAACGCACGGCTGTCAAGGCCAGGCTATGTGCCAATCCAAAAAATCTTCCTCCTGCTGAGTGTATTTTTTCGCTTGTCAGCCTTGACAGCTTATTCCCCGCTTTCGCTCCGGGGATAGATAGGCGAATATTCGGCTCCGAAAACAATGTTTTTTGCAGGGAGGTAGCCCTAGTCCTTCCGCAGAAACAGGGAGGATGCCGAAAATCCAAAACAGAGTAAGCATTACATTATCAGAGTGAATCATGTGTCAATTCAACAACGCCTATCATGCCATCCCTTATGACATCAATGCCTATGGATTCTATTTCTCCAGTTT
This sequence comes from Bacteroidota bacterium, assembly GCA_039184535.1. Classification (GTDB taxonomy): domain Bacteria; phylum Bacteroidota; class Bacteroidia; order J057; family J057; genus JBCBKZ01. The sequence goes on from JBCDBC010000039.1 coordinate 12,442, forward strand.
GGGGGAGTATCAGGAAAAGTCCGCCAAGCATACCAATATCTACGGACAGCCTGTCGAAGAATATGAAATCCAGTTTATTGAGGGAGATTATCCAGACTTATTCCGTGCATTAGCAGTTAGCCAGAGCACATTGCATCTATGGTTTGAACACTTTGAATCCATGAGAGAAGGAGAAGTCTCTCGCTGCTTACATCTGGCCATGAACAAAGGGATGGGAATAGA
>JBCDBC010000040.1:0-12468 GCA_039184535.1 Bacteroidota bacterium
ATCACTAACAAATGAGTATTCAAGATACTTTAGCACAAATCACTCAACTAGCGGCTAATTCTGACGCAGTAGGTTCCTCCGTTAAATTTGTAACAGGAGATGATACTATCTATCTGGACGGAACAGGAGCTGAAAATTCTGTTTCTCAGGAAGATAAGGATGCAGACTGCACAGTAGAAATTTCTCTGGAAGATCTGAACAACATGCTCTCTGGCGATCTAAATCCTATGAATGCTTTCATGGGGGGTAAAATGAAAATCCACGGAGACATGGGAGTAGCTATGAAACTAGCCTCCCTTTTCGGATAGTAGTCCTGAATGATCTAGCTCTATGTTGTTAGCAATAGATATTGGTAACACAGACATTGTGTTTGGCTTATTTGATGCAGAGACCCTTTCGCATCAATGGCGTGTACCTGTACAGGAATATACCCTTATCCAACAGGCTACAGAAGAATACCGCCAAGCACATAAGCTAAATTTTTCTCAGGTAGAAAAAATCATTATTAGTAGTGTGGTGCCAGGTGTAACGCCTGGCATCATTAAAATTATCACCCGCATTTTTAGGATCTCCCCTATCATTGTAGGACCTAAGCTCTACCAAAAGCTGGATTTTGAGGTTCTCAACCCCGAAGAGATAGGAACAGATCTAGTGGCCAACTGCGTGGCAGCTTACCATAGATTCCAAGGTCCCTCCATCATCGTAGACTTTGGAACAGCACTCACCTTCACAGTCATATCTGACCTCAAGAGAATAGAAGGTGTAGCCATAGCTCCAGGCCTAAAAACTTCTATGCGAGCTCTCTTCCAGAATACAGCCCAGCTCCCGGAAGTACCGCTAGAAATGCCTGACTCTGCCTTGGGTAAAGGAACTGTTCATGCATTACAGGCAGGAATTCTGATTGGGTATGTGGGTCTGGTGAAGCATCTGCTGGCCACTATACAGTCAGAATTAACCACCCCTGCAAAGGTAGTAGCTACAGGAGGTCTCTCTCATATACTCACTCCTCTACAATCAGAATTCGATCTAATAGATAGAATGCTTACCCTGGACGGGCTTAGGCTTCTGGCCACACAGTAAGATTTCCCTTTTCTCCTGAAAAACATGCAGTTTTTTCTTAAACGACTCGTCAATGGTGGAGGGATTTTGTTCCTTTGTGGCATTTCGTAAAAATGGGGAAACAATTTCTACATGCAGGGATCCTAAGCCTGGGAATCATAGCCTTTCATTTCGGCTATCATCCACATTACATCGGCAGGCAATACAGGCTATATGTAGTGGTGGTCCTCATCCCCTTACTTATCAGCTTGTGGTGGCTGGACAAGTATGGAAGTTCAGTCATTGGAGAAAAACGCAATTTCAAAAGAGTTGCCTGGCTATCATTAACTGCTACAGTCCTCAGCTTTTTCTTCCAGTTTGCCGCTATACTGTTCATGCACTTCATCTACGGTTTCAACATAGATCCGGGTATTCACTTTTTACCTGCTCTTTTCAGCTTATCCATTGTAGCCCCTTCCATTCTGGTAGGAGAATGGGTACATGCGAAAGTGAAATATCCTATTCTAGTGGCTTTTCTTTTCTGGGGACTGTGTATATCTTCTCTCAGATTCGGCCCTAACAGAATCTTTACTCCCCGAACCCAGCTGTTCGGTTTCCCAGAGAGAAAAGGACTTGTCATTAACCCATTCATAAAAGAGGCCTCCGGTCTGGCTGTGAGTAGAGCTAATCCCGATCTACTTTGGACACACAATGACCTGGGTAATAGAGGAGAATTATTTCTTATCTCTCTCAAAGGCGAAACCTTAGCCACCCTTGATTTAGATTCTCTTTCTCACAGAGATTGGGAAGACTTAGCTATAGGTCCAGGTCCCGTGGAAGATAAAACCTACCTATACGTAGCTGATATAGGAGACAATTTCAACATATTTCCCCGGAAGTATATTCACAGAATACCTGAACCTACCAGAAGTAAGAAGGGAGAATGGATGTTACATGGAAAGCCAGAAACCATTACCATCACCTATCCAGATTTTCAGTATGATGCGGAAACCATGCTCCTGGATCCTCTGAATAAAGATTTATACTTCATTACCAAACGTAGATCTAATGCCCACATTTATAAATTGAGCTATCCATACTCCACAAAAAAGCCTAACCAACTGGATAAAGTAGGTACCCTTCCCTTTTTCAATATAGTGAGTGGAGATATTTCATCAGATGGGCAAGAGATTCTCATTAAGACTTACTTTGCGGTATACTATTGGAAGCGAGAAAAAGGGGAAGCCCTAGAGAAAACATTAGCCAGAGAACCCGTTAGATTACCTTATATCCCCGAAGCACAAGGAGAAGCTATGTGCTGGACACCGGAGGGGGAAGGTTACTACACCTTAAGTGAGTATGATGAGAAATGGCCTCATCTCCTTTATTACAAGAGAGCCAAGAGAGAAAATAACTAGCATAGAATTATTTCTTCCTTTTCTCAGGTGCCTTCTCCGGTTTATCTTAGTTGAAAATTCATGCTTATAAGAAGTCTACTTCTATTCGCGCTGAGATTTCTTGCGTAATCCCTTCGAAAGTCCCATTCTCCAAAATTGAAATTAGGCGCAGTCCAAACGGGTTCAGGGGTAAATTGGGTATCAGGAGGGAGCGCCAACTGGCTTCCCCTTACTGGAAGCGTGATGATGGGATTAAAGGTTTCTTTTCTTTGATACTTCTACCACATCTGGTGAATCTGTTCCCTAAAGTACTGGTCATAAATCAGCTTCACAGCCTGCAATTCTTCCTGGGATAATTCCGGCAAATCTGCAGCAGCCATATTAGAACTTACCTGGGCCACTTTACTAGCACCGGGAATGACACAGGATACTTCAGGGAAGGAGAGTATCCACTTTAATGCAATCTGATACAGAGGCACATCACCGAATACATCTTTCAATTTCTCTACAGCTTCTAGTCCCTTATCGAAGTCAACTCCAGAGAAAGTTTCTCCCTTATCAAAGGCTTCTCCATTCCTGTTAAAAAACCTATGGTCTCCCTCTCCAAAAGTAGTGGACTTACTCATCTTTCCGCTTAGCAGGCCAGAAGCTAAGGGAACCCTGGCCAGAATCCCTACTCGCTTATCTCTCAGTAAGGGGAAGAGGTCTTCAGTCGGCTTGTGCCTAAACATATTGAAAATAATCTGGATAGAGGATAAATCTGCATGCTTGAGTGCACTCACAGCTTCACTAACTTTTTCTACACTTACCCCAAAAAATCTAATCTTACCTTCTTTTTTCAGTTTTCGTAGATGCTCAAACATCTCCTCTCTTTCATAGACTTCCGTAGGAGGACAATGAAGCTGAACCAGGTCTAGTGTCTCTAAGCCCATATTTCTCAGGCTATCTTCTACAAAAGAGGTAATGGCTTCAGGTGTATAAGCAGAAGGTATGTGTGGGTTTAATCTTCGTCCTGCTTTGGTAGCAATAAATATGTCTTCAGACCTCTCTTTTACCACTCTGGAAACGGCTTTCTCACTCAGGCCTTCACTATAGACATCAGCCGTATCTATGAAGTTTACTCCGGCATCTATAGCAGAATGGAGAATTTCCTCCGCCAGTTTATCATCAAATTTGTTACCCCACTTCCCTCCTACCTGCCAGGTTCCAAGAGAAATTTCTGATACCTGAAATCCCGTATTGCCAAAAGGTCTGTATTTCATTCGACTAGTTTAGTTTATTAGCGCAGCCTTCATAGTGACTATCACCCAGATCTACTGCTACCTGATAGGGAGAGCTTGCTCCTAACATATTGTCCAGGCACTCATTGTCTGCGAATCGAATATACAATACATCTTTTCTTGAATCGGAAATAATTTCAAAATTCCACTTCCCACTTTGATAAGTGGGGAAACTGTAGGGAAAGCTTTGGCTTACCAGACCATAATCTGTTTGGAGTATGATAGAGTCTGGGGCATGCACACTCACAGACCATCCTGGCTCATTCCCTACCCCCTTGAAGTCGGCACATATATTACAATTTTCCGCACTGATGACGGTTTGAGCTTCTTCCACTGCCATTAGTAGAATTTCTTCCTCTACAAAGGGATCCCTATTGTCCAGGCCCTCTGCTGGAATTCCTCTGACTTTTACGTAAACAGTCTTCCCAACTTCTACGCCTTTAATAGGTAAGTTTCTTTCTAACATACCTGTGGTATCCTGCAGGAGAATTCTTTTCCCATTCTCACAGTCTAGTAGGTAAGGAGTTCCTTCATTCCAGGTTAAAACAGCTGAATACTCTTGAGTATCAGGGAGTCCGCGTGTGAGCTGGGGTGAATTCTCCTCTTCTTGCCCTAGGGTCTCTTCTACATTTTCCTGTGAGGAAGGAGGGGTAGAGCAGCTACACAACCAGGCAGCAAAAAGGATGGCGATGATGGCAGGAATCAGTTTCATAGGTATAAAATAAAGGAGCGTAGTAATTGACTACGCTCCTTATCTTATAACGAAAGATGGTACAAATTAATATTTGATTCTGAACTCGATGTTATCAGCGTTATCAGATTCAGTATTGTTTACTGCCGTAACAAGGATTAGGAAGTACAGATCATTCTGGTTTACCAGGAACATATCATCTACCTCTACAGCCTCACTCACGGTGATATCAGTAGTTCCAGCGTCATTCCAGGCATCTACAATCTGATTCTTGGTAGCTACATCATTAAATACCAGCCCGTCAGCAGGTATCTTAAGTGTAGATCCATTAATTCCGGAAATTTGTCTTAACCAGTTACTTGCAGCTGGCAGATCGAGGTCTATTCCCTCATCCTGAATATGTGCCTCAGCTGAGCTTGGATCACTAGCTACTGTTCCAGTACCTTCTCCGGTCAATAGGTTAAGTCCTCCTTGTCCGGCTGGTCCTGCAGAGTTTAGCAGAAGTGTTCCTCTCAGTTCTGTAACATTCGCACGTGTAGTCAGAAGGATGATGATATCTCTTCTGGCATTATTTACATCTGAGACAGTGATCTGATAAGTGAAAGTCTGATCTACTTCAGGACGGCTTCTAATTCCAATTTCCCACTCCAGGGTACTTACTTCTGTCCCTACAGGTCTTGGGTTTCCACCAGCTGGCTCCCCGTTCACAGTCAGTCGATCAGCTGGAACCAGACTTCCATCTTCACGGATGGTTACCGCCGCTAAATCAGCGGACCCTTTAACTGCACTCAGCTTTACACTGAAAACAGAGTCAGGGGCTACTTCTGCATCACCTGAAATGAAACCTGCTTCTGCAAGCAAAGTGGTAGAAGGAGGACTATCCATATTAGCTCCAGGGTCATCTCCTTCTTCTGAACAGGATGACAATAGAAGGATGGACGCAAATAAAATTGCAAATAATCTAAAAGAATGAATCTTCATGACAAATAGAGGTTTGGGGTTGGTTTTATCTGTTTAACTTTTTCAGGAGGCTGAAATTGCCCCTTTCGAACCAAATATAATATGTCTTTTTTGACTTAAGATAACTTCTTAAGTCACATCCTTTGAGGAATTAGTGGTTCAGTACAAGAAAGAATATGGTTGTAAAGCCGAAAGAATTTGAAATTTAGGATATTTCTCAGGGACTGAGAAGGATCTAAAGCTAAACAGGTTTTGATATTACCTCCTCCTTTTCATGTAACACTCAACAGGAAAAATATCGTTTTTTGGTTGACTAATGGGATCATCAAGGCTGTGAAATGAGTATTGTCCAAGGAATGAACCTAAATTAGTGGTAAGAAATTTGTCGTAATTCACCTAAAAGGAAATCTTCTTTTGTATTCTCAAACTAAATCTATTTTGTCCTTTCAAAAGGGAATCTCCAAGCCTTAATCCTGTCTTACCCCCATCCGTTATATTGAGGAATTGGACAGGTAAGTAGTAGGTTTCATGCAACTAAATTTCCGGAACAAATTACTTATAGCGTTTGCCGTTTTTATCACACTTACCATTATTTCAGTGTGGTTAAATGCCTTATTCCAAAACCGAAGAGATTTCCTACACGATTTTCAGCTTTCTACCAACCAAACCTACCGTTTATTACTCACAGACTATCCTATTTTAGTTAGTTTCACTAACGATGATAATACCAACAGGACCTTTTTTGAGACTGGAAGCAGTGAAACTTATGAGAAACATATTTCCCTACTAGATTCAGTGGAGACAAAACTCAGCTCGCTTAAGGCCATCGGAACTGACATAGACTTCCATGTAGGAGAGAAAATCAACGGTATCTCACAACACCTGAATCACTATCGGAATGAAGGAGAACAGCTAAGACTCACTATGCTGGAAAGAGGATTTGAAAGCTATGGAGTGGTGGGGAAGATGAGAAAGGTGATCCATAAACTGGAGAAAAGTACACAAGACGATAGAAGTAAGGTATTCATGCTTATGCTGAGAAGGCATGAAAAAGACTATATCATCAGAAAAGAAACCAAATACATCATCCATCATGAGAAGGGGGTAGAAGAATACCAAACTTACTTAAACGGCCTGGCACCCATTAAACCATCTGAGGCTGACAGTATGCATAAATGGCTCTCTGAGTATCAAAAGTATTTTCAGGTACTAGTTCAATTTGACCAAAAGATAGATGGTGCTTCTCAAAGCGGTTTACTTTTTATCATCCAGAATGAACAGGTTTATTTAGAAACCCTTTTCAGGGAACTAATTTCTGAAGTACAAGTAGAGAAGGAGCAGCAAATATTCCTTCTTCGAGTGCTATATATTAGTATTGTTTCTCTACTGTTATTAAGCGGGATTTGGCTCAGCATTAGCCTTTCACACAAACTCACCTCCTCCATTGTCTTACTGAGTAAATCTATTCAGAGTTTTGTTCAAAACGGTTTTACCAAGAATGAATCTGTTACCCTCCCTCCTGTAAGTAATGATGAGATAGGCACACTTACCCGCAACTTTGCCATACTGGAAGAGGAACTTTTTGCCTATGTAGAAAAACTACAAGCACAAAAAGAGGCTGCAGATCAGGCAAATAAAAGCAAGAGCCTTTTCCTAGCCAATATGAGCCATGAGATACGAACGCCATTAAATGGCGTAATAGGGATCACACAACTTCTACTGGATACTCCCCTAAATCAACAACAGGAAGAATACGGAAGGATCATTGCTAAGTCTGCAAATAATCTCTTGAGGATCATCAATGATATTCTTGATTTCTCAAAAATAGAATCAGGAAAAATGGACTTCGAAAATGTGGAGTTTGACCTGGGAGAAGAAATACAGGCTGTCTTTCAACTACTTTCAATCCAGGCAAAAGAGAAAGGAATCAAACTGGAAATAAAGCTTCCTGAATTTTTTGACAGTCAACTAATAGGAGATCCTACCAAGATTAAGCAGGTCATTACAAACCTGATGCATAATGCCATCAAGTTTACTCAACATGGTTTTGTGCGGCTGGAAGTAGAACAGGAATCCATCACGCCCAAGGAAGTAAGGTTCAAGATTTCAGTAACAGATTCTGGAATAGGGATTTCCAGAAAAGTTCAGGAAAGGCTGTTCTCCGCATTTACTCAGGCGGATTCCTCTACCACCAGAAATTTCGGAGGTACAGGCTTAGGGCTGGCCATCTCAAAAAGGATTGTAGAAAAAATGAATGGGGAGATAGGTCTACACTCTATCGTGGGGAAAGGATCCCGTTTTTGGTTTACCATTACACTAACAAGACAAGCTATGGCATTGGACACATTAACAAATGAGGCTAAGAGTCAACCCAACACCCAGGAAGAAGAGCAGCTATTGCATATCCTTGTCGTGGAAGATAATCTCATTAACCAAAAGGTCATTTTGAAGATGCTTCAGAAGATGGGACATGCAGTATCTGTAGCCAATAACGGGCAGGAGGGATATCAGACTTACCAAAAGGAAGAAATAGACCTGATCCTGATGGATATTCAAATGCCCGTTATGGACGGGATTGAAGCTACTAAAAGCATACGTGCATGGGAAAAAGACCAGAGCTTTGAGCCTGTATACATTATTGCGGTAACAGCCAATGTAACTCGCCAGGACAGAGAGAATGCCTATGGGGCCGGGATGAATGACTTTACCACCAAACCCATTACCAAGGAAAGATTAACGGAGGCTATCAGCAAAGCCAGGAGTTCTCTAAGCTTATCTTAGGAACCCTGTAGCATACTTATACTCTCAGAAACAAACGCTTCCCACTTTCTTTTCCAGAAAGCTAGGGAAGTTCGCTTTTCTTCTTCTGTAAGGGCACTGTATTGTATCCCGTTTTGACTTAGCTTTTTTAGGCTGGCCAGATCCAGGTGCCATGCCAAGTAAATAGCCCAATAGTCAGGGGTTACTCCCTTATATTGGAATATGGAGGGATCATCGGAACTAATGGAAATAGGAATACCTAGCTGAATATATAAAAGGGCAGGATGGTTTCTCAGGTCCCGCACATACCCAAGCACCTGATTACTAATAGGACATACTTCAATACACACATCATTTGCCTTCAGCTTTTCCCACAAGGCCGGATATCTGTACAGGTTAAACCCATGACCTATTCTCTTACTCCTTAATAAATAGGTATCCAGCACATTATCACTATCAGCCCAATTAGATTCTCCATTATGGAAATAGAAAGGCAGGTCTATCTGGTGTTTCTTAGTTAGCTCATTCAGGCTTACCCAGTTCTCCGAAAAGAAACGGGTAGTATGCCCGGCATCTTCTTCTCCTACTAGGTCATAGCCCATCACCATATCAGGATATTTCTTTCTAAGGAGCATGGCCCTTTCCATATCAGCCTGAATGACCTCTTTGGGTAGTCTCCTAAGGTTACTATATATCAATCTTAGGCTGAAGGCAGGATCAATCTGCTGCATTTCTTTCTCAAGTCTCTTATGAATGGAAATAATGGTATCCGATGGGAATTCATTCTCCAGGTCATAAAGGCCTCTTAACGCATTTCGTAGTTCTACATGCTGAATACCATCACTGATTAACCTCTTAAAAGAGGCGCGATAATATTCTTCATACACCGGCCGGTAACTCAGGAAGGCATAGACTGACTGGAAGTAGCCTTCAAATTCCAACCATATATCCACCGAGTCAGAATCCGTTGTGTAATCCAGGGTTAGTACATCCAACCATTCTTCCCTAAAGTCTCTGTTCTGACTTGCCAGCTCCTGTGGTCTGTAGTAGTCAGCAGGTACCTGTTCAGGTAAAAAGACCCTTAGGTTTCCCTTCATCAGAGATGCTGTGGGTTCTCCCCAGTAGACATAGGCTTCCTCCAGCTCAAAGGCTTTATCTATGATCCAGTCTGCAGTGAGGCTGGCAGAGCCATGTAGATGGAGCATCCCCCCTTTAGGCATGGAAGAGAATACCTTAAATAACTTGGTGGTATCCATATGGTCCTTCCACCCAAAGAAGTACCTAGCGGGGGGGAAGTAGTGCCGTTCCTTATAAACAGCCAGCATCTTTTCTCTTTCCTGATGAAGGAGAGAATCCAGTAGATGTTCTTCCTTACTTAGGGGAAGTTTGTAGGGACTTTTAATATTAGCCCCTTCCTGTTTGAGAGAATAAAGCTGCTTGTAATAAATCGCCTCATTAAGTGGATACTCCTTCTCCTCTTCTGCTACTGGCAAACTACTTTTGCAGCCAAATATCAGAAGTAATAATGTACAACCTATTCCTACAAAGCAGGAGTTGAATATTCTCATGGATTCTCAGAGGTAGAATATGGATTTTGTTCAAATGTGTTCCAGTTCTCCACGATCTCATTAACGACTTTGCTTCCTACTTTATAAGCAGCGTCTAATGAAGGAATGTAGGCTGAGTAGCCTTCACCAGATAACTTTTCTCCTGCCAGACTCTCATATGCATTTATTCCTTCATACTGCATAGTGAAATTACTAGCTGTTCTTAATACGAGGACTCTATCCAAGTCTACCTTCCCTCCTTTTGCCAGGAAAGTGAGAGACTGTAGCGTACCAGTATCTTCCATGGCTGAGGTAACAAAGTTCCCCTTTCCACCGGTCCAATACTTCACCCAATCATTGGCCCAGTCATTCATGAGCTTTCCGTGCCAGTAGGTCATAGCTGCCAACTGATCTCCTTTCATGACTATGGGTCCCTTTTGGGCCGCTGGATAATTCACATACCTGCTGCTCATATTCTTCGTATCCTTCGTTTCCATCAATTCTACATCCTTGGTCTGTGTGTAGGCCCAGTCAACCAGTTTCGGATTAAGCTGAAAGACATAGCCTTCCAGGTCTTGCGGTAAGGGACCTTCATAAGGTTCGGTTTGTCTTAATGGGATATAACCGGTTGGCCAATCTTTAGGAGCTTCTCGTGGATCTATCTCATGAGACAGGTCTCCATCCACTATCCACTCTGCCCAGGCGGCTGATCCTACAGAAGCATCCTCCGGATCTACTCCCGAAATACCTGCCACTACCCAGTACGCTTTACTCAAATCAAACCTGGGATCACTACCTAAAGCCATAACAGATGCAGCAGCTCTGGCGGTTCCAATTCCAGTTACCATGCCAAGCACACCTTTCTCAGGGTTGTAGCGTAAGTCCCTGAACCCAGATGTTAAAGGAAGTGATTTTGTGAGTGGAAATCTTTCTACCCAATACTGGAACTCACCTGGTCTATCGTTTTCATCATTTCCTATTTCAAACATGCTTACCACTACCACTTTAATTGGGATAGGGGTCTCTGATACTAATTGCCCACTTTTATCTCCACAAGCAGTGAAAATCAATGATAAGCAGAACAATAGTATACTTGTTCTAATCGCACGTATTCTGAACATTTGTAATTCGGTAAGATTGAACTTTAATACTTTTTGAAAATACACATATAAAATACCCCATCAGCATTATGCGTTATCTTGATAGGATTCTAGCTTAAGATGTTACATAGTTACACATCTGGTAAGATATTTTCGCAAAAAATACCAAAATATCATATGCAAGGTCTTAGCAGATCCTGATTTTTACTGACAAGGCAAGAAATTGCAGGTTTAACGCAACAATGTTAGATCATTCAGAAACGGTCCTTTAGTTTCATTGTCGTTTAGTGGTATATTCCGTTATGGAACGTTCAGGTACCTTCCGAAGCGTTCGTTATGAAGCAAATACGCCTAATAGTATCTGACCTGACACAGATATATTTTCATGACCTTGCCCTACAAAGATGTACCAGCTTACTAGAAAGGGAGATAAAATTCACCATTTTTCCCCTGCTGGTTTTGTTATGCTTAATTTTTCCCTCTACCCTTCTTGGCCAACAAGAAATAGGAAGACCCATAGGAGAGTACTTTGACCAAAGTTCTTTCCCGGGAGCTGCTGAAAACTTCTCAGTGGCAGAAGATGACCATGGTGTTCTCTATTTTGGAAATGCCTCAGGGGTCCTGGAATTTGATGGCCAAAGCTGGGAACTTATCACTACTAATAATAACAGTAGCGTTTATTCTCTGGATGTAAGTGATAACAACACTGTATTTGTAGGAAGTAAAGGAGAGTTTGGATACCTAAAGCCGGACTCTACAGGAAAACTCATGTATGCCTCCCTGGCTTCCCATATTCCTGATCATCACAAGGCTTTCGGAGAGGTATGGGAGACGCTATGTACGCCTGTGGGAGTTTATTTCAGAACCACTAAAAAAGTTTTTAGATGGGACCCTACTAACTCCTTCCTTCAGGTTTGGGCACTGGATGAGGCAGGACAAGATACGTTTCACCATGCATTCTATGTGAATGGTAAACTATTGATTTATGTCATAGGTAAAGGGCTGATGGAAGTAGAGGGACAAACCCTCAAAATGGTGAGAGGTGGGGAAAAGCTAAGAAACACCGTAGTGAATGTCATTCTTCCCTTCCCGGGAGGAGATCCTGGCAGTACTCAGCTCTTGATCTGTTCCAGAAATAAAGGCCTCTTTTACTATGATGGAGCCAGATTCATTCCTTTCCCTGTAGATATAGATAGAGTCATCAGAAGAGAACAGGGCTATATCTACCACGGAACTTCCCTTCCTAACGGAGATATAGCTTTATCTACTTATGAGAATGGAATTTATATTCTTTCTCCGGGAGGAGTACTGAATACCTACCTTGAGAAAAACAGAGATCTTTACGGAGGGCGCGCAAGGTTCATTTATTCTTCTACCAAGAGTACTACACGTAATGTGTGGATAGCGCTGGATAATGGCTTACTCCTTACAGAAATACCCTCACCTTTTTCTCAATATGATGCTAATGATGGATTGAGTCTTCCTATTTCTCAGCTCGTGAGAAGCGAAGGCACCCTATATGCGATTTCCAGAACAGGGGTTTTCCAGCACCGCTTCACTTCCAGATTATCATTAAGTCCATCATTTCTACCCGTAAGAGGTTTGGAAGGAGTTCACTATAATAGCCATGGAGATTCTCCTACTGGCTTATTAATTGGAACTGACGAAGGGCTATTCCAGATCAGGAACAGAAGA